>JBBRCW010000408.1:0-5423 GCA_038204535.1 Chitinophagales bacterium
GCTTGGCAGCTTTGCCTTTCACCCTGATTTTTTACACAATGGGTTGTTTTATACAACACATGCCGAAGGTTATATAGGAAAGCCTGGTGATTTCTTAATGCCCGATACCTTTAGTACAGGCCTGCAATGGGTTTTGTCTGAATGGAAAATGAGTAATATTAATCAAAAGGTATTTAACGGTACGCGGAGGGAAGTGATAAGAATTAATATGCCAACTACTGGACATGGTGTGCAGGATATTGGCTTTGCACCTGTAACGGATAAAAACAATCCTGACTATGGAATGTTATATATGGGTATTGGCGATGGAGGGTCTAACAATATAAAACATCCTGAACTCGGGCACAATAAAAAATCGTTACTAGGATCAGTGCTCCGTATAGATCCTTTAGGAAAGAACAGTAAGAACGGGCAATACGGCATTCCGCTGGACAATCCTTTTGCAAAAGAAAAGGATCCTGCGGTTAGAAAAGAAATTTGGGCAAACGGCTTTCGCAACCCGCACCGGCTGGCTTGGGATGTAAAAAACAACAGGATGCTGGTTGCTGATATTGGTGAATCCAACATTGAAGAATTGAACGTAGTAAGGAAAGGTTATGATTATGGCTGGCCGGTAAGGGAGGGGAACTATGGCATTGCGACGGTTCAGGACCTGAAGAAAGTATTTCCTATCAGCGATGCCGAACGGTCTCAATACAAGCTGCCTTTTGTTGCATACGATCATGTTAGTGGCAATGCGATCAGCGGTGGTTTTGTTTACCAGGGAAAACTGGAGCTATTAAAAAATAAATACCTGTTTGGCGACATTGTTACCGGTAGAATGTTTTATGTAAACATCGACAGGGAATTATCTGATTCATCCATCTATGAATTATCCATTGAATCAAACAAACTGCCCACTGATTTGAAACAACTGAATAACATAAAAAGAGTTCACCTAAGGATTGGTTATGATGCTTATGCTAAGGAATTATATATCATGACAAAAAATGGGTTCGTCCGAAAAGTAACCAATGCCCATCTGAAACAGGGTAAGTAACAATACGTAATTAAACAAAAGAGGATTGAAAGATTCTGGCAAAAACACTAAACATGACTGTGAAATTATTAAGAATATACATGGTAACAACGCTCCTGGTTGCATTTTGCAGCCAGTGTACCCTGTTTGCACAACCCGACAAAAAATGGAAGACCATTTTCGATGGGAAAAGCTATAAAGGGTGGACGATTGTAGATACACCGGCTAATGTAAAGATCCAGGATGGTGCTTTTGTTATCCATATGACCAATAACACCTATCGGCATGTGTTCATTCGTTCCACTAAAAAATACAAGGACTTTATTCTTGAATTGGATGTTAAACGGGACACTAGTTTTGACTCGGGTATCATATTGCGGGGAATGACTACTCCCGACACAGTAAAGGTTGGCCTCTACGGGTATATGATCAAAATTGATCCATCACTTACGCGCCGCTGGACAGGTGGCATCTTCCTTGATTTTGGCAGCAGTATAGAATGGCTGCACCCGCTTGAAGGTGATACAAGGGCGCAGTTTGCAGAGCGTGTGGGAGAGTGGAATCATTTTCGCGTTGAAGCAATTGGTGATCATATAAAAGTTTGGATCAACGGGATACCCACCACCAACATGACAAATCCCCGGTATAAGGAAGGATATGTGGCACTCAAAATACATTACCTGAATAATAAAACAGAATGGAATGACCAGATGTCCGCAGCATTTAAGAATATCCGCATCATTGATAAAAACGTGGCTGATTATGCTACGGAAATGGATATCCCTGTAAAGGAAACGAAGTAAAGAAGTATAGCGTTGTATGATTTTTTTGAATTTGACCTATGGAGTTAACGAGTAAGAAATATATAAATAAAGTACCAGGGGATTATTACGGTTACTTGTTTTTGAAAAATTGCAAGGGTTGCAATAAGTGGAAAGCTGGTTTACTTTGGCTGTTGATTAGCTTTTTGCTCCAGCCACTTACAATAGTTGCCCAACCTGCATCTACCTGGAAATCTTTATTTAATGGTAAGGATCTCACGGGATGGACGATAACGGGGGGAACAGGGAAATTTGCTGTTATCGGCAATAGTATTGTTCTCAACATGAAGGCAAACACTAAAGAGCATACCTTCCTTCGCACTAACGAAGTGTACGGCGATTTTATTTTCGAGGTTGATTGCAAACGGGATACGGGATTTCAATATGGCATACTCTTGCGGGCAAGGCCCGCTGCCGAAAACGCCGATGTAAAACTGAATGGCTACCAGGTAAAAGTAGATCATACCTCAAGACATTGGACAGGTGGCATTTATGATGATTTTGGAACAAGCTGGAACTGGATGTACACCCTGCAGCAGGATAAGCGGGCGCAACAGGCGGAAAAGCCCGTTGGTGAATGGAACCACTGGCGTTTTGAAGCAATCGGAGATCAAATTAAAGTTTGGCTTAATGGTGTACCTACGGCAAATATTATCAATAAGAAATACGACAAGGGATTTATTGCCTTCAAGATCCATTTCTTAGGAAACAATCCAGATCGGGAAAAGGCAAGTGCCTGGATTAAAAATGCGCGGATCATTAGTACCAATGTGGCAAAATATGCGCTCAAAATGGATATACCTGCACAAACAATTCTGGCGCAGGTAAGGGTTGCATTTGATACAAGCAGTAAACCATTGGCATTTGGTGCGGACCGACTGCAAAAAGCATTGCAAATCTCGGGGCAACAACCTATTATTTCAAATATTGGAACAACAAATATTTCGAATGATATAACGGTCTCTATTGCAGACAAAGATGCATCCATTCTTAAGGAAGGATATTGTATAAGTGTTGTAAACAATAAACTAAAAATTATCGCCATTGATGAAGCCGGTGCTATGTATGGTTTGCTGGACGTTGCGGAACAGATAGAAATGGGGAAAACATGGCAGACTGTAAAAGCAGTCACAGTTAATCCCCAGTTTGCAGTAAGAGCTATAAAATACAATCTTCCCTGGTCTTCTTACAGATCCGGACCTGCGATGGAACAGCACATGGAGTTGAGTAAAGACCTCCATTTTTGGCAGACATTTTTAGACCAGATGGCAGATAACAGGTTCAATGTGCTTTCCTTATGGAACATTCATCCATTTTCATTTATGGTTAAACCGGTTAATTTTCCATTGGCCAATGATTTTTCAGCACAGGAAATGAAGGAATGGAAACAATTCTGGACAGCCTTGTTCAGGATGGCCAAAGAAAGGGGCATTGAACCATTTATTGTAAACTGGAATATTGCTGTTTCTCCTGAATTTGCTAAGGCTTACAGTGTAAAAGAACGCAATGATACATCAGCGGTTGTTAAGCAATATACCAGAGAGGTAGTTACCCAAATCATCAATGAATATCCTGATCTTGCCGGCATTGGTATAACGCTCGCCGACTGGATGAGCAATTTTAAATCGGGTGACAGCGACTTGCCGGATATGACGCCAAAAGACCGGGAAGACTGGGTTGCAGAAACGATTGTTGCCGGAATAAAAGCTGCAGACAGGCCGGTAAAGTTGCTTCACCGCTCTGTTTTATCTTCTGATCCTGTTGAAATGAGAAGAGTGATCAATAATGCTGATCTTCCTGATACCACTTTGGTAGAAGTGAAATTCAACTGGTCTCATGGTCACTCCACGCCGGTGCTGGCTATGACGCACGATTCACATTCCGGAAAAAAAGACGACGGCTACTGGAATCCGTTTCCTGTTAATTACAGAATTGAATGGATGATCCGCAATGAAGATTTTTTTATACTCCGTTGGGGACAGCCCGATTTTATAAGGGCGCACATTGCTGAGAATACACATGATTTTGTAAACGGCTATTTTGTAGGATCAGAGGGTTATATTCCCGCAAAAGATTTTTCGCATATTGATAATAACCATCGCAACTGGGATTATGCATTTCAAAAACAATGGTTGTTTTATAAACTATGGGGGCGGCTGTTATACGATCCTTCCACTCCTAATGAAGTGTTTGAAGAAGGCTTTAATAGAAGGTATGGTAACGGCGAAGGACCGCGTTTACTTAAAGCTTATACCGAGGCAAGCCAAATGCCTTTAAGCCTGGCCTCTTTTTTTGCTGCCACCTGGGATTACACCTTATATTCTGAAGGATTTCTTGCTCCATTTGCTGCGAATGCAGGCTTGCATGATACCGTATCTTCTTTTATTTCAGTAGATGAACTGATTGATCATCCGGTATTAGATCCAAAGTTTATATCAATAGCCGATTATGTAAAAGCAATGTATGAAAATAAAACGCTAACATCAGATAAGGTAACTCCTTTAATGCTGGCCGATTCGCTCGAACTGGCTGGCAGGGATGTATTAGAGCTTGTTAAACCTTTGCAGACAGCTTCAGTAACGCCATTGGCATGCGAGCTGGATGATCTTGAAACCTGGGCCTGCCTGAGTCTTTATTTTGCCGATAAACTGCGGGCAGGAGTGGCATTACAGGAGTTCAGGCGCACAGGAAATAAATTACAACAGGCGAACGCTGTTACTTTGCTTGGTAACTGCCTCACTTACTGGGAAAAAATAAGTACAATAACTTCTTCTCATTATAAAGAAGTGCCTTACCTTGAAGGGTATAGATCGTTATTAAACAGTTTTAAAGATGCAAAGTATTTTTCCTGGATTAAATACATGCAGCAGGCTGAACGCGACATTAATATTGCAAAAGAGGCAAGACCTTTTTAATAATTCTGTTGAAACTAATACAGATATTAATTGAAATGATTTTTAAAAAACATTAATTTATACACCGGAATAATAATATTATTTTCCTCGAAAACTTATAATGAAAGATTATGTGTATTACAGGATAATATTTTACTTATTAATCTTTCATTATGAAAAAATATTTTTTTCTATTTCTGAAATAACAGCACCGAAGTATTGGGACTTAATTTGAAAACCGGGAAACTGATCAATTATTCAAAATCTCCTGGCTCGTATAACGAACCGGAAGGCATTTTTCCCGATGGTAAATATACGCTGGTCGAGTCGAGCAGGCATCGTAAAACGGAAAGCACTGCCAGAAATATTGACCTGTATATATTAAAACTTGACAGTAGTAATTCGTGGGAGAGAATAACTTATTTTAATGAAGCGGAAAATATAAAGCAACCAATAAAATCAAATAACAATAGTCTTAAAATAAACCTAATAACATTATGAGATCTTTTGCTGCCGTTTTACTATTTACCGTCCCATTCACTGTTTTATCACAACAACTAAAGCAAAGGAAATCAGGAAGCCCTGTTGACCACCTGCCAAAAAACATCCGGCAACTAACTCACTTTGGTGAGCGTGCCGATTTCTCTCCCGATAACAAACACATTGCTTTCATGGCAAAAAGTTTTGGTG
>JBBRCW010000409.1:0-5405 GCA_038204535.1 Chitinophagales bacterium
TTTTTGCACAGGATCAGAAACTGGCAGATAGTTTAAGCCGGATATACTACCAGGGAAACCTAGCTGACTCTGCCAAATTTGAAATACTGATCGACTTATCGTTTAATGAAACAAGTGATTTAATAAAGGGGCTGAATTACGCAGAAGAACTAATCAGACTGGCACAAAAAATGGGCAAAGAAAATTATTTGCGCATTGGTTATTTTCTTAAAGGAAACAAAAAGAGGGCATTGGACAACAAGAACGATGCATTGGATGCTTACTTTAAATCTGCCGAGATAGCCAGAAAAATAAATAATCTCAAGGGTGAGGGTGAGGCATATGGGGCCGTTGCAGACGTCTACGCTGTGGAAACAAATTATAACACTGCAATGCATTATTATCACCAGGCCATATATACGTTGCGGCAGTCTAAAGATTCAATCAGCCTTGCATCTGTGCTTTCAAATACCGGCGATGCATTGCTAAAAACCAACAATTTTGATTCTGCATTGTACTATTTTGGAAAGTCAAAGGCGATTTTTGACAAGGAAAATCATGAAACCGGCATAGCCTATAGCCTGGGAAATATCGGTATGGTTTATGCAAAAATTGGCAAAAATCAGCTTGCTGAAAAAAACATTAATCAAGCTATCAGCATGTTGGAGAAAACCCAGGATTATTATCCTGTTTGTGTGTACCTGATTGCCTTGAGCGATATGTATTTTAATAAGGGAGATGTACAAACCGCATTGAGCGATGCGCTACGAAGTTTGCAACTGGCACAACAATATGGTCTTAATAAACAAATTGCCGATGCAAATTTTAAACTCTCTGAACTTTATGAAAAGACCGGGAACCTCGACAAGGCTTTTATTCATTACAAAAGTTTCATCGGATACAGAGATAGCGTTAACAATATAGCATCGGTTCAGAAAACGGCTGAATTACGCAGCGATTATGAAATTTCTCAAAAGCAGCTCGAAGTAAATATCCTTAACCAGCAAAAAAGGAATCAGAAAAATCTACTGATAGCACTGGTTATTATTCTTAGTTTAACCATTATATTAATTGCTATATTAATAAAAAATAATCGGGATAAACACAAGGCTTTTAAAGTTTTAAATCTGCAAAGGCAGAAAACAAACGAGCAAAAAGCAAAGGTTGAAGCAGCGCTCGATGAATTACAGATTACACAAAAACAGCTTATTCAATCGGCAAAAATGGCATCGATGGGAGAACTGACGGCAGGTATAGCTCATGAAATACAAAATCCCTTAAACTTCGTGAATAACTTTTCTGAAGTAAGTGTTGAATTGCTGGGCGAATTAAGAGAAGGAGCCTGGAGCAGATTAAGTGCTGCAGACAAAGCCGAAGCAGAAAAAATTATCAAAGATCTGGCGGGTAATCTTGGAAAAATACGAGATCACGGCAAACGGGCAGATTCAATTGTGAAAGGAATGCTACAGCATTCGCGTGTAGCTGCCAGCAATAAAGAACCTGTGGATATCAATGCATTGCTGGATGAATATCTGCGTTTAAGTTACCATGGCTTTAGAGCAAAAGACAATACTTTCAATATTACATTTGAAACAAGTTTTGATAGCCATTTAGAGAAACTGCTAATTGTTCCCCAGGATATTGGAAGGGTTCTCATAAACATCTTTAATAATGCTTTTTTTTCGGTTCAGCAGAAAACCAAATTAAAACCAGATGGCTTTGAGCCGACACTTTGGGTATCAACAAAGGGCATTGCTGAAAATGGTAAATTAAAGTGGGTGCAAATACGTATAAAGGATAATGGCCTGGGCATTCCGGATAAAATTCTAGATAAGATCTACCAGCCCTTTTTTACTACAAAACCTACCGGGCAGGGCACGGGCCTGGGTTTATCGCTCAGCTACGATATTATTAAAAATGAGCATAATGGCGTCTTAAAAGTAGAAACAAAAGAGGGCCAATTTGCAGCGTTTATTATTGAGCTTCCATATGGGTAAGTTGCCGGGCTGGTTGGCCCTGCTGGCTAAATTTTTTGTGGTGGCATGGTTGCGCGGCAGCTACTTTAGCACTGGTATCAATTTAGCCGACAAATCTGGTTCAGGCATATTTTTATCTAATGGAAACATGGGCCGTTGAATGTGTTTATAAGGCAGGCGCTCCAGGTCCTGATCAACTCCGCCAAGGGTAAGTGCCAGCAGCCAGTCGGCCCGCATAGCATATAGTTCGGGCTCGAGATAGCCAATTTTCACCACCACAATATCGCTGGTTCGGGGGCTAAGGCCAAGACGGGTAAAATCTATCTCCTTATGGTACGGTTTGCGTTTTTTGGTGATAATCACTTTCACGTTGCCAACTTTAATTACCGCTTCCACTTCGGCATCTTTGTCGCCATGTACTATTGCTTCTACTTTTCCTTTTAGCAATACCGGGGGAGCAAATCGTGCGTCTACTTTTGCCCCCGCATAACCGCTTACCGATCCGCCAATACCTGCAGCTATGGCTTTTTGTATTAGTTCAGGAGCGGGGATGGATGCGTAAATAAGCGAGGGTCCATCGGCTGATTTAAACTCCGGCCTTTCCAATATTTTGGTCAGAGTCCAGGTAACATCACCGGCACCCCCTGCGGTTGGGTTATCGCCTGAATCACTTATAAAAAAAGGATGCTTATCACTTTTAATCGCTTTGTCCAGGCATTCCTTTAGCGTGCCGGTGGGGGCTACGAATTCAAACTCATTGCGGGCATTCCAAAATTTTTGCGCAAGTCTCTCCGCGGTTGCAATCACTTTTTCCTTATCGTCGCCGGTCACCATTACCGCGGCATGATTGCGTGGTTCATCGGCCCAGGCATAGCCTATCCAGATGGCCGCATCAACAATACCTGGTTGATCCGCCGCTGGGGCAACGGCCTGATAAATACTTTTAGCGGGTTCTATGCGGGTGCTGGTCTTTTCGCCGGGCAACAATATGGGTATAGAGACATATGCTTTGTAAGCAGGTTTGCCTTTGCCGCTTTCTAATCGTTGCAAAAGGTTTCTTACAGCACGTTCTTTGGTTTCCATGGCATCTTCATGCGGCGCCATGCGATAACAGGTAATCAGGTCGGTGTTTTGTGCAAGTCGCCACGAAACATTGCCGTGCAGGTCCATGGTGGTGGAAATGATGGTTTTGTTACCAATCACTTTTCTTATCCGGGTAATAAAATCACCCTCGGGATCCTCTATACCAACCACGCTCATGGCGCCATGTATGTCAAGGAACAACCCGTCGTAGGGTAAATGCTTTTTTAGCGAATCAAGCGTTTTGTTAACCAACGATTCATATGTCTTTCGGGTAACCGCCCCACCGGGCAACGATTTGCCCACCAAAGTGGGTATCCAGTCGGCTGCGTGTCGCATGGGAGAATCGGTGGACAAAAAAGGATAAGACATAAAAACTTCTGAACCATATCTGGCACGAAATGCTTCTTCGGTTGTTAGTGCGGGCGAAAAGGTGCTGCTTTCTATACCCAATCCAGCAATTGCAATACGCGGTCGCCCCGGCTCATTTTGACGATCCGTTATTGAGCCGCCATCCTCATGACGTGTATTGTCAAATTTGTTAACTGGTGATTCTGATGTAACATAGTGAGTCATGTTCATCACCATTAAGGCGCAAAGAAGACCGATAAAAAATATAGCTTTCATAGGGGGTTTTTTATGGGGATTTAGGCAGTCTCTACAGTAAAAAAATAGTTATAATACCTGCAATCAATCTCCAGTCGATTAATCTGCAAACTAATATTCTTAGCCTGGCCATTTTAATAAATGAGAAAATGAATTACATTAATTGTTCATTCAAATGTATGGCAAAGGAGTATACTGAAAATCAGCCCGCAGTTGCAAATTTTATACAGCCGCAGAAAACATTTTTCAGTTACTTTTTGGGTTATGCAAAAATCTTCCCACCATCATGGGATGGTCAATTATCTCTGTTTAATAAACATGTTAACTATTCTATAATTGGGGGACTTTTGGGACACCAGCGACGAGTCCCAGGAGTCGCCATAGTGCCCCAAAAAGATAACCGGCTAAAGTGAGTATTTTATTATTGGCAATTTGCGAGGTGTTGGAAACGAAGCCAGCGCCAATATTCTTTGGGTGAATTTTTCAATAATCCACAGTAATGCACCCATAAACGGGTAATAAAATAGAGTATATCAAAGAATAAAATTACAGACCCCGCTTCTAAATATTAGTCGCCGTTTAAAGTTCACTTTGTTACCTGGGACTTATCGCTTTCTCTATCCCTGTCTATTCCTCTTCCATGCCGCAGTTTAATCGATTCGCTGTTCTTGCGAAACCGCATATTTAATAACTCAACCAGCAGCGAAAATGCAATCATTGTGTAGATATAACTCTTGCCTATCTGTTGATGAAAACCTTCGGCTACCAGCATAATTCCAATGGCGATTAAAAATGACAATGCTAACATTTGCAATGTGGGATGGTCGTTGATGAAGTCGCTGATCTTTCCGGCAAAGACCATCATAATGACAATAGAGATAACGATGGCAATCATCATGATAAACACTTCGTCCACCAATCCGATAGCCGTTAAAATGGAATCGAACGAAAAAACGGCATCAATTAATACAATCTGAAAGATCACTGACCCAATGCCCGCATATTTTTTTTGGGTTGAGGTTTCTTCACCTCCTGGTTTTTCAAGTTTCGAATGAATTTCAATTGTGCTTTTGAAAATTAAAAATATTCCTCCAGCTATCAGTATCAGGTCTTTCCAGCTTATTTCTAAAGGGGCACCCTCTGATTTTATGAATGGTAATGTAAAAAGCGGATCTTTTAATTTCATTATCATGGTAATGGTAAGCAGCAGGCCAATCCTGAAAACCATCGCAAGTAATAACCCAATATTTCGTGCCTTCTTCTGTTGTGACTCATCTAATTTATCTGATATAATGGAAATGAAAATAATGTTGTCTACTCCCAGAACAATTTCGAGAAAGGTGAGTGTCAAAAGGCTTAGCCAAATGGCTGGATCCGCAAAATCCGGAAAGTTCATACATATAATTTTAAAAGGCGCTTCAAATTTAGAGCCGACTGTTTTTCTGAATTTTTAATTCATTAATTTGGGATAAAAACAATAGGATGTGAAAATGGCAATAAAAATCGTAGAAATTTTTACCTGATTTAAGATGATCAACACCTTGCATTTCACACTCACCGTCCTTATCCTGCTATTCTCAGCTTACTCAGCCTGTCCATTTCTTTATCTAAAATAGATGCCAGCGCTTTTGCTTTAGCGTCTTTATTTCTATAGATGAGACGGTGGTCTAAAACTGCGGAAGTAATTTGCTGCAGGTCGTCTTCGGTTACAAAAGTTCTTCCATTTACCAATGCAAATGCTTTCAGGCATTTTAAAAAAGTGAT
>JBBRCW010000410.1:0-5390 GCA_038204535.1 Chitinophagales bacterium
CTGTATTCCAAAAAAATGGGTATCCTGGGCGAATTGCCTAAGAATGAAATGATAGCGAAATTGAAAGGAGAAGTGGCCAGTTGGCAAAAAGCCGACACCAGTATTCCTGTAATGCCAGCCCTGCATTATGTGGCTGTAACTGCCCAAACCAATGGCGGAAAGCAACGTATGCGAATGCCGTTTCACCAGATAGATTCTATTGTAAACTGGTCCAACCAAATAAATGGATTGGCTTTTTTAGATATCCAGGTGGGGTGGAGCACCCTGCAGGAGGAAATACCCGAGCTGGAAAAATACCTGAAAATGCCTAATGTGCACTTAGGTATCGATCCCGAATTTTCAATGAAATTTGGCGATTTGCCCGGTAAACGGATCGGAACTTTTGATGCCGCCGACATTAACTATGCCATTAGTTATCTGACCGAATTGGTAAAGAAAAATAATCTGCCTCCAAAAATTTTGGTAGTACACCGCTTTACGCAAGGTATGGTAACCAACGCTGCCAATATTAAACCAACGCCCGAAGTGCAGGTTGTAATGGACATGGACGGCTGGGGCAGCAAGGTGCTTAAAAGATCAACCTGGCTCAGATATATTAAGAAAGAGCCTGTTCAGTTTACCGGTTTTAAATTATTTTATAAGAACGATACAAAAACAGACAAAAACGCGCTGTATTCTCCCGAAGAGCTTTTAAAGTTTACCCCAAAGCCTATTTACATACAATACCAATAATTATATAAAAAATGAAAATGTTAATTGCAGTTTCCGCGTTCATACTTAGCGGAATAACTGCCTGTAATTCTAATACCACTAATGCCGCTGCTGATAAAACTGCGGTGCAAACCGACAGCGCTTCTGCCGATACTTCAATGAAAACGGAAGTTATTTCTTACGCCAATAAACCAATAGACGACGCTGCTTCCATTTTGGCCCGCACGGAAGTGCCTGTGCTATGTTATCACCACATACGCGAAATTAAAGGGGGAGATAGTGAGAATATGAAAACCTATTCGGTTACCCCGGCAGCTTTTGCCGGTCAAATGAAAATGTTGGCCGACAGCGGGTATCACACCGTATTACCAGATCAGCTATATAATTACCTGGCTTTTGGTGCGCCCTTACCAGAAAAACCTGTGATGCTCACTTTTGATGATACTGACCTTGAGCAGCATACATTGGGGGCCGCGGAAATGAAAAAATATGGTTTCAAAGGGGTATTTTTTATAATGACCATATCTATTGGAAGGCCGCGGTATATGAGCAAAGAACAAATTAAGGAGTTATCCGACGACGGCAACACCATTGCCTGCCATACCTGGGACCACCACATGGTAACAAAATACACCGGCGATGATTGGAATATTCAATTGGAAAAACCCCGCAAAACACTTACAGAAATTACTGGTAAACCGATAGAGTATTTCGCTTATCCGTTTGGTCTTTGGAACCAGGCTGCTATCCCCGAAATAAAAAAAAGGGATTATAAATTGGCATTTATACTTTCTACCAAGAGAGATTCTACGCAGCCGCTCTATACCGTTCGCCGTATGATTGTACCCGGCCAGTGGTCAACCACGGGCATGATGAAGGCAATGAAGTCCACCTTCCGCTTAAACTAACTTTGTATTAATAAAAAAAGAGGCTGTCTCAAAACTAAGAGGCAGACTCTTTTTTTATTCGAATCCCCTATGAAGGCTTTAGAGTCGTGTACGCGATTCCCCGGGGCAATTATTTAGATCTGGAACAGCTTCATTATTTATGATAACTGACAACGAATTGTTTAATTTAAGTTGTGCTCAAAAAGCATTTCGTACCAGATATCGAAGCGTTTATAGGTTATAAAGAATTTATCTACACGATAAAAACGGGGCATCACCTGCCTGTTACCGGCAAAATGTTCGTAGATGGTCGCTTTCCAGGATTCCATATAGTAAGGGTTTTTTATAATAACATCATTCAGGATGTTTTTATTGTTTGGACCATCTGTTACACATTCACAAAATGAAATCTGTAATACACAAACCGGAAAACCAAAATTCGAAAATTCCTTATTTTCAGGCTTCTGTGCTTGTTTATCTGCAATAAGATTTATGAAAACTCTGTTCCTTCGCGATCTTCTTTTAATCACATAATGCCAGACGGAATTACAATGGAAACATCGTAAGCATTGCGAATAGTTTCCATTGACAACGATCAACAACTTCTTATAACTGAAAGAGATCAGAAGCGATGCCATCGGCCAAAAACTTCCCTTTTGAGGTTAAACGCAGGGTTTCCCCATTCTTTTCAAGGGTATTGCTGGCTAAAAAAGAAGCGGCGTCGTGCAATAGCTTTTCAAAGGCAGATTCGCCAAAGGATTGCCTGATTGTGGGTAGCTGGATGCCTTCAATCGTTCTAAGGCTGGTCATAATATATTCGTTTAGCCGATGTTGCGGGGTAAGTATTTCTTTTTCGAACGGCAATATATTCTTATGGAGACTGCTGATGTACAAGGCGTTGCTGGCAACATTCCATTGCCTGCTTTCACCATTAAACGAGTGTGCGCTGGGCCCCAGGCCAAGATAGTGCTTCGATTGCCAATAACTGCTGTTGTGCTGGCTTCGGTATCCTTTTAAGGCAAAATTAGAGATCTCATAATGCTCGAAACCTGCCGCGGATGTCCGCTCCATTAAAATTTCAAAATGCCTGGCCTGTTTATCGGGGTCAATATTTTCCATCGTCTTTTGCCCGATCATTTTATGCAGAGCGGTCTTTGGCTCAACGGTAAGCGCATAACATGACAAATGCTGTACGCCTGAATTAATCGCCAGTTCTACATTTTGCTGCCATGCCTGGTCGGTTAGGGTGGGGGTGCCATAAATTAAATCGATGGTGATATTTTCAAATCCGCATTTTTTTGCGAGATGTATGCTTTGTAAGGCCTGCTCAGCATTATGGGCCCGGTTCATCCAGGTGAGGTCGTTGTTAAAAAAAGATTGAACGCCGATACTTAGCCTGTTAATACCTATCTTTTTCCAATGTAAGAGATTGTCAATACTAATATCGTCGGGATTTGTTTCAAGTGTTATTTCAGCGCTGGTTTTTACCAAAAAGATTTGGTTTATGGCTTTTATAATGGTTTCAAGGTCTTTTGCAGGCAGCAATGATGGAGTTCCTCCGCCAAAATAAATGGTAGCAACGGCTTGATTTAAGTAGTTTTCTTGCAGCGTTATTTCTTTTACTACTGCCAAAACAAAAGCGCCTTGTAATTTGGTAGAAGTGGAGAAGTGAAAATTGCAATAATGACAGGCTTTTTTGCAAAAAGGAATGTGAACGTAAATACCGGCCATCTAAAATAAAAATTATGGTAATCTTGTTTTGCTAAATGGTAAAGTTAAATAGATATAAGTGGTTGTTTGGTTTGATGTGGATTTTACCGCTGTTGTTTATCAAAAGTTTAAACGCTCAAAATAAATATAGTCTTGTTTTTAGGCCAGTGGATATAGATAGCGGCGCATTGGCCAAACTGAAACTTACCTCCAGTTTTTCTTCAAAACTGCAATGCGATGATTATTTAATGCAATTGCCCGTTCTGCTGCAGGCACGGGGCTTTATTTCGGCATCCGTTGATAGTGTGGCAGTTGACACAAATAAAACCACGGCTTTTTTGTTTTTAGGCAAAGAATTTGAATTGGCTGGCATTCACATACCGCAAGAGTACCTGCCTAACCTACAACAGGCGGGTTTTGACAAAAAACTTTCGCAGGGGCTTCATTTTAAACAATACAGAACCCTGCAGCAAAAATTGCTCGACCAGTTTGAAAATGCCGGTTATCCGTTTGCTCAAATAAAATTGGATAGTATCAGCATCACCGGCCCCTCCATTCGGGCTTTATTAAATATTGATAAAGGCATGTTTTACAGGTTCGACAGCATCAGGTTGCTGGGGCCTGCTAAAATATCCCGAAACTTTATTCATCGATATTTAAATATTGAAAGGGGCAGTGTTTATAGTCAGCAAAAACTTGCCAAAATAAATCAGCGACTGCTCGAACTGCCTTTTTTGCAACAGGCCCAACCATGGGATGTTACGATGCTAAACACCGGTAGCATTATAAATTTATATCTGGTTCCTAAAAAAAGCAACCAGGTAAATGTGTTGGCAGGCTTCTTACCCGATAACCAGCAATTGGGCGGCGGAAAGCTATTATTTACTATAGATGCCAACCTGCAGCTGAAAAATGCGTTTGGCTCCGGCGAGAATATCGGGTTGGTGTGGCAGCAAATTCAGCCGCGGTCGCCCCGTTTAAATCTTTTATACCAGCAGCCCTTTTTGTTTAATTCTCCTTTTGGGTTTGACTTTACATTCGATCTTTTTAAGAAAGATTCAAGCTTTTTAAATCTTAATTCGCAGCTGGGTGTCCGGTATAGCATATCCGGCAACCAATCGGCCAAACTGAGTATCCAAAATCAGCAAACAACCGTTTTACAAATCGACACTTTTTCAATTAAGGCCAGCAGGCGATTGCCTGAAGTGGCAGATGTTAGTTCGGTAAATCTTGCGGTTGATTACGAAAACAACACAACTAATTACCGCTTTAATCCTGTAAAGGGTAACGAGTTTGCGATCAGCGTTGGGGTGGGAAGCAAAAAGATAAGGAAAAATGCTTCTATTGTCCGGTTAAAAGATCCAGGTTTCGATTTTAACACTTTATACGATTCACTGCAGTTAAATACTTATCAGGTAAGGGCAAAATTGGTGGCGGCGCATTATTTTACCATGGGCAGGCAAAGCGTGTTAAAAGCAGGTATCAATACAGCCATCTATCAAAGCCCCAATAATTTTAAAAACGAGCTTTTTCAGATTGGCGGTTATAAGCTGCTGAGAGGGTTTGACGAAGAGAGCATTTACGCTAATAAATATGCCGTTGGCACCTTAGAATATCGTTATTTGTTAGGCATCAATTCTTACTTTTTTGGCTTTACTGATGTTGGCTGGAGCCAGTTTAAAGATCTGCAGTTTCAGTTTTCGAACAGTTATCTGGGCGGAGGCATTGGCTTGGCTTTTGAAACCAAAGGCGGCATTTTTAATGTAAGTTATGCCGCGGGTAAACGAAACCAGGTGCCTTTTAATATTAAAGAATCGAAAATTCATTTTGGGTATGTGAGCGTTTTTTAAACCCTTATAGCAATTGATTGCGCGTTATTTAAGCCGAATGAGCCTTAATTCAGGCTACTCTAAAAAAGTCAATAGATAAGATTGTATTCTTAATAGAAATCTACATTTGAGTATTATCAAAAAGTGTATTCGTTGTGTTTCTTTACTGTTTCTAGCGACCCAGGGAACCCCCATAAAGTGCACAAAGTTTGCACGAAGCGCAATAGGAGTAGAGCATATATTCTTCCGATTA
>JBBRCW010000411.1:0-5386 GCA_038204535.1 Chitinophagales bacterium
AGAGGATGGATATGATGCGGCCGGAAAAATTAAGTACATAGATATGAACAAAGACGGCGCTATCAACGCATTGGACAAAACTTTCATAGGTGACCCCAACCCCGCTTATATTTTTGGCTTCAACACCAATGTAAATTACAAGTCGTTTGAATTGAGCGTATTCATACAAGGTTCACAAGGGAACGATATTTTTAACCTGAGTGCCGTGAGCCAAACTTTGGATTACGGCTTCGGGCTGAACATGCCGGTGGACGTGTACAACAACCATTGGACGCCAGCCAACACGAATGCTAAGTATCCTAAGATCAGCAGAACCACCTCGGCGCAAATCTCCGATCGTTTTGTGGAAGACGGGTCTTATGTGCGGTTGAAGAACATACAGTTGGCCTACAACGTTCCGGTTCAAAGCAGGATTAAGTGGTTTCGTTCTGCACAGATATATGTAAGCGCTCAAAATCTTTTCACCCTTACTGACTATTCTGGGTACGACCCTGAAATCAACAGCTATGGTGGTGGAAATTCCATTCGGCAAGGCATAGACCACTTTAGCTACCCTTCATCTAAATCAATAACATTTGGCATTCGTGCCGAACTTTAATCTTCACTAAAAAGCTTGATACATGAAAAATATATCTTACTTGCTGCTAACGCTTTTCTTTTTCTCTTCCTGCAAAAAACAATTGGAAGAAAGTCCGAAATTTATCGCCGCTGAAGTTTTTTATAACACGGCACCGGAGGTAGCGGCGGCCATCAATGCCATCTATGGCCCCTTACGAGAGGCCAATTGCATGGGCGGTTTATATCCTGCGCAGTTGGAAGCTTACGGCGATTACATTTACGGGAGAGGAAGCTATGCTCCGTTGAATGATTATGCCGGCCTGGACAATACCAACATCATTCGTACTGGTTTCATGTGGGACTTTTTTTACAGAAGCATTCGCAACGCCAACCTGGTAATTGCCAATGCGCCCAAAGGCAGCGCCATCAACGCTGCCGATGTGAGCCGTTATGTAGCCGAAGCCAGGTTTATGCGGGCCTTTGTTTACTTTCAACTGGTGCGTAACTGGGGCGGCCTGCCCATAAGAACGGAGGCAAACATGACGGAGCAAAATACAAAGCGCAGCACAGCCGCAGATGTGTACCAGTTAATAACAGATGATTTAGCAAAGGCCGAAACTGATCTGCCTGATGCACCAGCGCAGCCAGGAAGACCTTCAAAGTGGGCGGCTAAATCATTGCTGGCCGATGTGTACCTCACCACGCAACGGTACCCCGAGGCCACAGCGAAAGCAAACGAAGTTATTACTTCGAATAAATATTCCCTGCTGTCGGTGACAACCGCTGCCGACTATGATAAAATTTATGGTGCGGATGTCGCTACATCTTCCGAAGAAATTTTCTTTCTCAAATTCAGCCGCTCCGGCAATAACCAGGGCTGGCAATTTGTGACCTTTGCGCACCACCCAGCTTCGCCTTTTCTCAAGGGCATTGGTTTTTTTGCACTCTACACAGATACAGTGCTAAACAGTGCAATAAAGACCTGGGACGTGGCCGACCTAAGAAAGTCTTTCAACCTCTATTCTTTCAACATTGGTTTGGGCGCAAACACCTTTTTGTTTCGCAAGTTTAAAGATCCCGCAGCCGCTAACCAGTTTAATCCCGGCAACGATTACCCGTTATATAAATATTCTGACGTACTGCTCATTTATGCCGAAGCTGCAAGCCGCGTAAACAACGGTCCAACAGCGTTGGCTATAGAAAGATTGAATATGGTTCATCGCCGGGCTTACGGGTATGGTGCAACCGTTGTATCTCCGGTAGATTTTGTACTTGCAAATTACACTGCGCAAACTTTTCTGGACCTGGTAGTGAAAGAAAGGGGTTATGAAACGGTGTTCGAAGCCAAGCGCTGGCTCGACTTGAAAAGGCTGGGGACTGTAAAACAAGTGATTCAACAGGTAAAAGGAAAAGTGGTAGCGGACAAACACCTGCTGTGGCCTATACCGGATTCTGAATTAAATCACAACAAGGGGATGGACCGGACTAAAGACCAGAATCCCGGTTATTAAATTTTAGCGATAACCAGTAAATGATTCATCCGAAAAGACAATGGTATTGAAAAGTGTTTATTGTGACCAGGCTGCACCGCCTTTTTCAACACCAATGGGTCACTGACTTGAACGGCAACTTTATTTGATTATTTGTTAAACCAGTTAAAAGTTAATAACCATTTAAGCGACACGAAAAAATAAAAAACATGAGAACCTGTTTGGCCACCTTTTACCCGCCTCCTGAAGATCGTCTTCGATTCATTAAACAACTTGGAATTGATGATGTAATAATTTGGGCTACTACTTACCAAAATAGCGAAGATCTTTCATATAAAAATTTAATTGCTTTAAGAAATAAAATTGAAGATGCGGGGCTCTCATTATTTGGATTGGAAACACTGCCTTCCAGGTTTTATGACAAAGTGATGCTTGGCAAACAAGGCCGTGATGAACAGATAAAAGTATACCTTGAGATCATTGATAATCTGGGCCGTGCAGGAATTAAAACACTTGGTTACAATTGAAATATTAAACGAAGCTTTTGAAAAAAGTTTAGCACACCTTAATGAAGATCATTTAATGGCGTAGCGGGTTTTATTTGCTGCTCAGCAGAGAAACAATCGATGCAAAAATTATAAGTCCTAATTCAGTCTGAAACTGTTTTTTTAGTGAAATAAATCAATGAATGTTTATGAAAAAATTTCTTACAATATCACTTTGTTTATTTTTAATGCTATCTACTACGATTTACTCTCAGCCAAAAGGATATCTCGCCGGGAAAGGTGTAGGACAATATCATAGAGATACATTACTTAAACCGATACCAAATCTTGCATTAACTGAATTACACAGGGGTATGACGTTCGGTTTTCTTGCCAAAAACGGATATTTCAGCAGTACAGAAGGTCTTGCTCAAATTGATAAGATGGCAAACCTGGGAATAAAATGGGTAAGCCTTGTAGTAATTCTAATGCAGGAAACTCCTTTTAGTACCCGTGTTTATAGCGATTACACTTACACTGCAAGTGATGGTGAGTTAGAAATGGCAATTGATGAGTTTCACAAAAGAGACATTCGGGTAATGCTTTATACAGATCTCGAAATGCATGATAGTAACTGGCGTGGCTTAATAAATTTTCCTAAGGGCAAACAACAAATACAAGGTATCACAACAGACTACTGGACTCCCTGGTTTGAGAGTTATACAGCAGCCATGGTGAATTATGCCCGTCTTTGCCAACGAAAAGGTGTTGAGTTATTAGGGCTCGGTGCAGAAATGGATGGAACCGTAAACGAAAATGACCAATGGCTAAAGCTGATAAGCACAGTTAGAAAAGTGTATGCTGGTCCGTTATTATACGAAGTTCACGGCGATATAAATTTCGATTCTTTACCCACATGGTACAGTAAACTCGATTTGATTGGATATAGCTTTTATGGAGGCGTGGCGAACAAACTGAATGCGACTGCAGAGGAAATGAAAAGTTTTTTACAACCGCGGGTTGAAAAAATGAAAAGACTATCTGATGCGACCGGCAAGCCGTTGATCTTCTCCGAATCTGGCGCCTTATCCAGAAAAGGTGCTACAATGAGCGCATCTTCATGGCAGAAATCCGGTGAATATGACGGTGATGAACAAGCAAAGTTTTTAGAAGCAGTGCTAAGCGCATTCTGGAATGAAAAATGGTGGCGTGGTCTATATTGGTGGAAGTGGGATGAGCAACAATATCGCCCTCAACTCCATTCCGATCCAAAAGGTGATCAAACTTTTACCATTGACGGAAAACCTGCTGCTAATACGATGAAGAAGTGGTATAGCAGAAAAGATCGATAATCAATTACTACGAAATAAAAGCAATGAAACAATTAGCGTTTAAAAATGCTTTGGTAACAGGAGCTTCAAGAGGGATCGGTAAAGCCATTGCACTGCAGTTAGCAAAGGAAGGAGCGAACGTGGTTGTACACTATCACAAGGAAAAGGCAAGGGCAGAAAAAGTGTTAGAAGCGATTGAAAAATTTGGAGCGAAAGCTTTCTTATTACAAGCAGATCTTGCAGATGTTCAACAGGCTATCATGCTTGGGAATAGTGCATGGGAGCAAATGGGTCATATCGATTTGTTAGTGAATAATGCCGGTGTTGCTTATAAGAAACATTTTCTTGATACCACTCCTGAAGATGTAGACTTTTTTCTAGATGTAAATTACAGGTCGCCATTTTTTCTTACCCAGACCATAGCAGCAAAAATGGTAGATGCGGACATTGAAGGAAGCATTATTTCCATAACCTCTGTCAATGGCATAAGACCGGGACTAGGCTTGTCTGCTTATGGTGCCTCTATGGGTGCATTGGAAACTTTGATGAAAGGGGTTGCAATGGAATTAGCTCCGCACAATATCAAAGTAAATACCATAGCGGTAGGTGCTGTTGAAACTGATATGAATGCATCGGTTCGTGAGAATGATGCTTTGCTGAAAGAAGTAAACGAAGGAATTCCAATGGGGCGCTTTGGACAACCGGAAGAGATTGCTGCTACAGTTGTGAACATACTTGCTTCAAGCAGCTATCTCACAGGCGCTACTATTACCTTGGATGGCGGCTTGCTGCTTATGCGGGGATATGGGAAGCCCCTCCCTTATAACAAAGAAAATACGTAGAGAAACAAAACAAAAAATTATGAAGTTCACATTCCCGCTAAATATCTGTTTAACCATATCTATTTTCTTATTTTCTCATTTATCCTATGCTCAGAATATTGTTGGAATAAGTGCACAAGATCATGTTGTTGATCTAACGAAGAAAGAATGGTCTTATGTATCCTTTGATCCTGGAGTTCGAAAAAACTACAATGAAGTTAATAAGCGCAACGACTGGAAGCCAATGAAGGTTGGCCAGCGTTGGGAAGTGTTGGGCCATCCTGAACTCGTAGATAAAACGGTATGGGTGAAAATTTCTTTTAAAGTGCCTGTGGAGTTAAAAAATTACAAGTTGGGATTTTTTGCCAGTATGATTGATGATGAAGGGGCAGTGTATCTAAACGGAGGAAAGTAATGTTAAAACAACCTATGATAGTGACAAAAGAAAGTCCGAAGCGGCAAGGTGCTGGTACTTTGCGTTCCGGCTACAAGTGGGAATTACTGATATTGTTATGGTTCGCTTTTTTTCTCAACCAGGCCGACAGGCAGATCTTCAGTGCAAATGTTAATTCAACTGCGGGTTGAAGTGGTGAAATTTAAGTTTTATCTTTATTTAACAGCCCGGTACTGGCACAGCAGCGTTTTTAAAGATCCCGCAATTGCATAAGCATAAAAGTTTTGCCTTATTAAAACGTTTCATC
>JBBRCW010000412.1:0-5376 GCA_038204535.1 Chitinophagales bacterium
TGTTAGACGCATTCAGATCACTATAATCAATTAAACCTATTAAACCTAACAGGTTAGAAAGCGGTGCCCTGAAATTATGCGAAGTGATATACGAAAATTGTTTTAAGTCTTGTAACGACCTGGTTAGTTCGCTAATAAGCAATTCTCTTTCTTCATATACTTTTAAAACCTCCATTTCAGCTCTTTTTCTTGCATCAATGTCCTGGAAGCTTCCGTATACCTTTACACATTTATTATTGATGATCTCTGCCTCACCAATAGTACGTATCCATTTTAAATTTCCTTTTTGTGTTATAATTTGTAATTCATCGTCCCACGGAATTCCCTTTTCAATACAATCCTCAACCCTTTTAGAAATAGTGTTTCTATGGCTGCCTTCATTAAACATCTGCATGCCTGCGGTTAAATCAGGAATGAAATCAGGATCAGCGTCGCGGATTTCTTTAGTTATGTCGGACCAGAAAACCGTTCCTTTATCTACATCAATTTCCCAGCTACCAACTGCTGCAAGCCTGTTAGTTTTCTCTAAAAGTTCTTCCAATTTCTTCATTTCAGTAATATCAGAGGAACAATGCTGAAAGGATTTGCTGCAAATGAAGCCGGAACACCAGGGTTGATGTTGAATGTAATATTGTTGGTGTCAGTAAGCGATAAAGGTGATGATGTTCCTACATAATTATCAACCAGGTAAGGCAACAAGTTATAATCACTCATCATTTGCGAAAAAATCTGCAGTGTGTATTGCGGCTTTGTTATTTTACCCATACTCAGTAAGATAGTGTCCGTTACCTTCGGCGAATTTATTGCATCGATGCTAAGCATAGCGCTTCCATTTTGAATGGCCAGTGTTTCGGCAGTGCCAAACATCTTCTCCGCATCATCATCATTTACTGTCGGCAAACAATGGATCATAAGCCACCAATACACCATCGGCCAGCACCTTATTTTTGCCATTGTTATACATTAGGTTGATCGCCATCAGCGAAATGTTGTTCGTTGTTCTAAATGCGTTTACATTAAAGTTGGAAACCTTATCCTGTTCACGAATATTTAATGTAGGAGATAAAGCTGTTGTCTTTACAAAAAATCCCTGCCCCGGTTGTATGTATTGATTTAATCCTGTTGTTCCCGTAAAGGGTGATATCAATGTTACCGTGCCCGAAGTATTTACCGTTATATATCCGCCAGTACTGCTTAGGTTTGGATCCCATCCCCAGTATGTATTGGAGATATTTGTTTTTGGCAGTGTTGCCCAGTTGATGGGCGAGGCGAACGGATTACCCAACAATGTAAATCGGTTGGTAACATTTGATAATGGAATAGAAGTACTTGTTGTGTACGACTGATCGCCGGTAAGCAAGGTGCCATATTCTTTTAGTACCGTATTGTTGGGCGATGATGTTGTTATTTTGTTCAAACGATCACCATAGACAAACATATAGAAAGCAACGCCAGCCTTTAAAGGCGTGTACTTTGTATTCTTTCCGTTACCCGATGTAAAACCAACATACTTTCTGTTTACATCATCGTAGGTATATAAAGATGCGTTGGGTGTTTGCCTGTCGAATCCATCTGCTATACTTCCTCCTGTAATGATGGTTCCCACATTACCCGTAGTGCTGTCACCCTGGTTTTGCCAGTTGCCCCAAATGGATAATGCTTCCTGTCCAACACTCAGCGATGAGCTTCCGCTGGTAGTAACACTGCTGGTGATCAACCTGTATTTTCTTCTGCCGGGAATGTAGCACTCTGCGGTTACATTGCCTGTAATATAACCGCCTGATGAACCGGCTTGTGCTACTGTTGCCAACGATGTTGCGGTAGATCGCAGTGTAAACGTTTTGTTGTTTCCATAGCCGTCTGCATCTACAACGGTTGATCCACTTACACTAACGGTTCCTATAACAGCAACATTATTGCTATTCACTTTGGTACCGCTGCCGCTTAATGTTAAATTGTTGTATGTAATGGCCGATGTGCCTGTATCAATCGTATAACCTGCCCCACTAAAAACCACGGTTCCATTACCCGAATGGAACACACCATTATTTTTTATACCGCCATTGTTTAAGACCAGGTAGGTGTTTCCAGATATAACACAATGAATGTTTGATCCGATGGTAAACACCTGTGATTGCAATGGAAGTATCGTTGTACTAAACATTATAAATGCTGCCAGGAAACCTATGTTCGTTATTGTTCTTTTCATTCTACAATATGCTGTTATTATTAGTATTAAGGAATAGGCCAGCGGTATGCATTTGATAGAAAGTCTGGATTTCATAGTGCTCACGATTAGAATGATGGAAGCGCCCGGAGTATTTACAAATGGTCGTTCGGATTGATGGTATTGATCCAGTCCTCCTGTTGCAGGTGCGAACTATTAATCGGTAACCCTAAACTGCATATCCCCAATAGTTAATGTGTTGGTGTTATTATTATTGGTTCTTACAAAAACTTCTATATAATCGTTGGTTTGTAAATCCAGTTCGGTTATAAGCGTAATTTGAAAACTTTGATTATTGCTGCTGGCAGACATAGACCCATTAGGAAAAGGAACAATTACACCGTTTTTTGCTATGGCAATGCTAAAGTCGGCACTATTTGCCGGAGACTTTGCACCAACAACAGCTATTATTTTTGAGGTAAATGCCTCTTTGCCTGTGTAGGTTAAACGGTTATTGGTTCCGGTAAATTTTTGTTGTTTTGATACGGTGGTAGTTCCGCTAATCTTATAATAGGTACTAACCACCGGTAACGATGTAGCCGTAACATTATCGTTCATGTATTCAAAACAAAACGATCTTGAGTTTGGGATATTGGTATTTGAAACCATTTGCCAGCCGGGAGAATAGGAATCGAAACCCGTAAGGTAAGTACCCACACCCCTAAACATATTGGTCGTCATTCTGCCCCTGTCAATAACTGCACCTGCATTTACTTTTACACCGGTTGCTCCACTGTATATAAAATAGTTATTAGAAAGATCGACATCGTTTATAGTAAGGCCTGCAAGAAACTCCATACCGTAGCCACCAGTAATGCTGGTAATAAAATTATAGTTAGCAACAAATTTGCCAACTGCGCCGGTTACTTTTATTCCATCTTTACAGCTCCAATAATTTAAGGCTATAGTTATAGTATTAAAGCCACTTACCTGACCTACGCCCAATGATGGTATGCCAACCTCAACTACAGAGCACCCGGAAAATAAATTGCAAAACTTTGTACCTGTGGCATCAGAAAAATCGTACGCTTTGGTTGACGTGCTTAAAGGTATAACGGCTATATTATCCATGTACACGCTTACATTGGTACTCCGCAAAATACCACCGGCAACCGTAGACATAATGCCGTCTCTACCCGGATCCATTCCACGCAAACTTGCACCATTAAGGTTTAAATAATTGGGGGATATGTTTACAAACCCTGAAAAAATATACAGTTTACTGCCATCTAAGGTTATGCCACCACCAGATGGCGACGGCAGATCGCCCAGCGAATCCACATAAATAATGTTGGCTGCAATGTGTCCACTGTTTAAATGACCCCATCGTGTATTTTGATAAATGTCAATGGAATTGTTGGTGGTGTTGTAAATCTGCAAACCATTTGCCGGTCGTACAATTGCGTCGCGTTGTACAGTACTCATCCGGGGGATTAAAATGCCACGTACTGTTGAAGCTATGTCAAGTATAGCTGAACTATCAGGCATAGCACCGGTTTCGTTAATACCAGCAGTTTGGCTGAAACAACTTTGCGCAATAAATAACCCGGTTAAGAGTAGTACGGTATTTTTCATATAGTATGTTTACAGATAACAATAGCAGTCTCATTAAAACTGTCGATAACATATTTCTATCAGGTAGGTTTGTTTGCAAATCAATTGCAGCCAATAATCCTACCTGTGCCACCAACGCTTTACTGTTGCAGACACGAAAGCATTCAGTTTAAGAGATTGAATAGGAAACTCATTAGTTTAAAAAGCAAAGGATTGGTTAAACGGGAGTTAGATCTAACAATCATTTATCTCTCTTCACTTCTTTGGTTACCCAATCTGTTTAATTAAAAGCAGTTTTGTCTGCTGCTTTTTTAAACACAAACCGATTGCACACATGTTTATTGTACAAGAGCGAAGCTAGTCAGCCGTACCTTGATGGATTATTGTAGAACATTTGTAATTATGGTAGTAAAAAAACAGGTACGGGGGTAGACCTAATACTACATAATGTTTAAACCGGTATCGCCATTGAAAATAGTAATATTGAAATTTTATCTTGAAAGCAATGGTTCTATTTTAAGCCGGTAGCCTAAAAGATTTGTTAGTAGTGATAGTTACTTTTGCATCTGGGCATTTGCAGAAAGGCTGGTGCGTCTATTACAAAAGAAGAGAAGCATCAACCGGCTAACCATCTTTTTGAGCAGTCATTGAAACCAGGCAGCTATTGCAAAAAGTATTTGAAAAGGCTGATGTATTGAATCCCTCATTTCTTGCGCTGGCGGAAAACGGACGCTTTTATATGCCTGCACGGTATCTAAGACGCCCAATGCAGGCAATGCAGGCAGTTATGCATCAGACCCGGCAACCCCGCCCCTCTTACACCAACAGTGCCGCCTTTTATTAGAACCAGCCCCGGCAGCGGGCCAAGGCACCTTTCTTTTCATCACGTTTTGCCCTTGTTATAGTCGGTAGAAGAACCTGGCGGAAACATTGCTGTTTACAACTTTAAAAGAGGAAAATTGCGTTTGAAGCAGCGAATTGCAACGCATCCCCCAGGCGAGAAAGGATATTTTAAGAGTGGGGGACCTGCACTTTTCACCCGATGCAAAATTTTTATATGCTACCAATAGGGCCAACGTTAATAACATTGCCATCTTTAGCGTATTGTCAAACGAACTGTTAAACTTCTGACTGTTAATCAGAGGGTCTCTGGTTCAAGTACAGAAAGGGAATAAGCAAATTCCTTTCGCGCTGGGGTCTTCTTACCTGGTATTTGCGCCGGGCCTAAGGTGCCCGCCATTCCGAAATAATTACTTTTGATTAGCTTGAGCCTATTAGATTTTTTTATAAAGATTCTTCCATACATGAAATTTTTGCTTTTAATACTACTCCAATTTTGTTTAACTGCCAATGCGCAATTTGCCTATAATAATTATAGCCCTCCTCATTTTGATGCCCCGGCTATTAATGGTCAGGCCCCGATAATTGCCGGAAGAAAGCTATATCAGCGCAACACAGGAATGATATTGGGCCTGCAGCGTGGCAAGTATCCCTCTATTGAAATGGGAGGCGAAGCGCATTGGAGAAAGATCAGTTTGTTAAAGCCGCACATTACGGGAGCTACCGTAAACCTTGAATACAATTTTGAAGAAAAT
>JBBRCW010000413.1:0-5370 GCA_038204535.1 Chitinophagales bacterium
TTATCATAAATGGATGCCAGGTAAACTTTTCCCTGCATCACTTTTACTAAGGTAATTACTCTTGCGCCACCTGATTTACCCTTAGCCTTACTCGAAATGGATAATCTTATTTTGTAAAAGTTATTGCCTAATGAGATTCCCTGGGTGGGATTTATCTCTAAACTTTCTACCAGTTTTAGCAGGTCTTTTTTTAATGAAGGATGTTTTCGGAAAAGTCTTTTAACTTCTTTTTCAAAAGGAGGAATTGTCTCAATACTAAAGCTCATTAAGGAAGGCTTTTGCTGAACGACTTTTTATTTTTCCTTCACTTGCAAGCAAAGCGCTTTCCATGCCCTTTGCTATCATTTTTATCGTTTCTTTCTTTGTAACTTCTTCATTTACCAGGTTTACAAAGTCAAAGTTTTTCAGCACTTCAATAAAAAATTTATATTTTTTCTCCTCCACTTCTAATACCACCTGCTTCATATATTATTAGTTGTTGCACAAATATAAATAATTGACTGGATTGAAGGATGAAGTATTCAATACATTGTTGAATGTTGTTGAAACGCTTGCATGTTACAACGGTACACTTGGCATATACCGCTCCTTTCTATCTTTACTTACAATATCTGCGATTTCATCTTCGGAAAAATTAAGCGTGTTGCCCTTTAGCTTTTCATCCAATTCTTTGGCCATGTTCAACGCCTTTTGCATCCTTATTTTTCGTAGAATTTCCATTTTACCTTCATCATCCAGCATATCCGCTTCATCCACTATTTCCCTTAACAAAGAAGGTTTTGGTTCATTAGCTCGTTTTGTTTGTAATCCTTTAAAAGCTTCCATATCATCGTAAATTTTGCAATGCTAAGATACATTGCTTTTAAAAATAAAGTAACAAACAGCAGTGCCGTTGTTGATGTTCATACTATACCAATTCTTTACTTATCTATGTTTGCAGGTGAAGAACACCCTGCAAAAGCGCAAAAAAATATTTTTGGGCAAATAAAGTTGACAACGCGAAGTTTGATCAATATCATTTTAAAAGCATTCCTATTTTAATAAATCTTCCTTCTTCTTTTATAGTTGTCTAAAAGTAACCGCTGAATTTTCGTCAAAAAAAATCCCCCTGAAATTAATCAGCTGGGATTTTTATATGAATACCCCTTCCCTTCCCTTCGGCTCCGCTCAGGGTGCGTAATAACAGCGGGCGCGCTTTTTAAATTTATAATTGAAAACAAATTGTAGATAAAGGAACTTTTCCTTTAGTTCACCTGAAAGATGGCAGGCTATAACCATTTATCTTTGAAAGAAATAATACCCGAAATGAAATTCATTATTGATATAAAGGACGATAAGACCTCCCTGGCAGAAGAATTTTTTAAAAACATCACTTTTGTCAAGACAGTAAGGGCGATTCTTCCTAATGAGATTACAAACCCGGGTATTCTCACAAGCATTGATTATTAAGAACACGGTAAAATACAACCGACGCCTTTGAGTTTGTCAGAATTAAAAGCTTTGATAGATGCGTGATGGGTGTTCTCTCCCTTAAAACCCAAATTCCAACACCCTTTCCGGGTAATCCAGCTTATCCGTTTTTTCTTTTCCGTTTGCCAGAACATGCACCATATTAATCTGTTCGGTTTTATAATCATACAAAAGATTGTTGGTCACTTCTATTCTTTTGGCCGTGCCAACGTTTTTTGCCTCAAAATAACTCCAAATGCTTCCCTGCTCCTGCTGGTAACCGGCAAATTGCAATGATGCCGGTTTTCCATCGGCCGTTATCTGTAAATGGCTGGTAATATAGTTGCTAACCGTCTTATCCGCTAATGTTTTGTCGGCTGGTTTAAGCAGGTCAATTTTGCAACGACAACTTTTTTCCAGGGCTTTTTCAAAATCATCGGTAAATATTCGCACACTAACTTCAAGGCTCTTGTTTGCGGCATTATGATTAATTTCCGTCATGCTGATAAAAAAGGGATGAACAAGACCAGCCATGCATATTGCAATCCATGTAAAAAACGGTGTAGCCATCTATTATAAATTTTACAGGTACAAAAGTCTTGTTTAAATTCGACCTTTTTACCAACCGCATCATAAAATTGCGGAGAATGTACCGACCATTTAAATGAGCGATTTCAATTTGTATTTCACTTTAGGCCATCGGCACATTGCCGATTTAAAGGGCCTCGATCATATATTATTCATTGCGGCCTTGTGTATCCGCTACCAGTTCAGCGACTGGAAACAACTGCTTATACTTGTAACTGCTTTTACAATCGGTCATTCCATTACCCTTGCCCTCAGTGCACTAAATATTATCAGGGTTTCTACCTCCTGGATTGAATTCCTCATCCCTTTGACCATTTTGATTACTGGTGTCAGCAATCTGCTTGTTAAAAAATTTACCTTCAAATCTCGTTTTCCGGTCATTTATTTTTTCGCCTTGTTTTTTGGGCTGATACATGGCCTTGGGTTCAGTTATTACCTTAAAAGCTTGCTGGGCCGGGATTCCAGCATTTTTTTACAATTACTTGCTTTCAATCTTGGTCTTGAAGCGGGCCAATTATTAATTGTAGCGATTATTTTAATTGTGTCGCTTATAAGCTTTAATATATTTAAAGTAAACCGTCGCGAGTATATTTTGTTTTTGAGCGGGGGCATAATTTTGGTTGCCGTGCAAATGACCTTACAGCGCTGGCCGGGAGGATAGTGAACAGTGAATAATGAATAGTGAATAATGAATAGTGAACAGAGAACAGTGAATAATGAATAGTGAACAGGGAAAAACGAAAAGTGAATAATGAATAATGAATAGTGAATAGTGACGCGCCGGAAGGGAACAGTAAATGGTGAACAGGGAATTGTGAACAGGGAATTGATAGTGGTGAACAGTGGATGATGGATAATGAAAAGTTCTCTTGGCCTTACCATGTTGCAGTACCGCTGTACCGGCCCTGCCGAATGGCGTGGGGTTCAAATTGCCCAGACAAGAAAAAACTTTGCGCTTCTTTGCGCATTTGTGCCTTCGTGGCTAACTAAAGAGTATTTGAAAGAACCTATATAAACACAAAAACACCATGAGAAAATTAATGCTGATTTGTTTTTCCGGAATGACTTTTCTGACTGCAAATACACAAAATAAAAGCAATCCGGGTAGTAACCATGGTAACAGTTTCGAAGAGCTGAATTACCTGTTACCAACCCCCAATAGCTACCGCACAGCCAGCGGGGCGCCCGGCCCAAATTATTGGCAACAAAAAGCCGATTACGATATTTCGGTAGAACTGGATGAACCAAATAATGTTTTGACTGGCAACGAAACCATCACCTATTTTAACAACTCACCCAATCCCCTAACCTATTTATGGCTGCAGGTAGATGAAAACGTACACAGCCCAAATAGCGACAATAACCGCAATGGCACCAACACCATGCAAGACCGTATGACTAATACGCAGCTGGTAGGCCTGGAGCCTTGGCGAAAATTGGAAGGATATGGCGTTAACATTACCAAAGCCACCGATGCCTCGGGCAAAGACCTAAAGTACACCATCAACCAAACCATGATGCGGCTCGAACTGCCCGCGGTTTTAAATGCCGGCCAAAAATTCTCTTTTAAACTAAACTGGCATTTTAAAATACCAGACAAACTTACCCGCTATGGCCGCGGCGGCTACGAGCATTTTGCCGACGATGATAATAACCTGTATTCCATTTCTCAGTTTTACCCGCGCATGGCTGTGTACAGCGACTTCCAGGGCTGGCAAACGCTGCAATTTACCGGCGGCGCCGAATTTGCCCTGAATTTTGGAAATTTCAAAGTGAGCATTACTGTGCCCGCAGATCATATTGTTGCCGCCACCGGCGAATGTCAGAATTATAAAGGTTTGCTTACATCCGACCAATATTCGCGCTGGCAAAAAGCACAAAGCGCCAGCGAACCAATTGAGGTGGTAACGCTCGACGAGGCGCTGCAGGCAAGCAAACAGAAAAGCACTGCAAAAAAAACATGGGTTTATTATGCCGCCAATGTAAGAGACTTTGCGTTTAATACCAGCCGCCGTTTGGTCTGGGATGCAATGGCGGTAAACGTAGAGGGCAAAAAGGTAATGTGTATGAGCTATTATGGCAAAGAGGCATATCCTTTATATCGCAGATTTTCAACCAAAGTAGTTGCCCATACCATTAAAACCTATTCAAAATTCACTATTGCATATCCCTACCCCGTGGCTATTTCGGTTGAAGCTGCCATTGGAATGGAATACCCTATGTTAGCCATGAATTATGGCCGTGCCGAAAAAGATGGCACTTACAGCGAAGCCACCAAATATGGTATGATCAGCGTTATCATACACGAGGTGGGCCACAACTTTTTTCCGATGATCGTTAACAGCGACGAACGCCAATATTGGTGGATGGATGAGGGCCTGAACTCTTTTATGCAATACCTGACCGAACAGGAATTTGATCCTTTTTATCCCTCGAGGCGCGGACCCGCACAAAATATTACAGACTATATGCGCTTGCCAAAAGACCAACTGGAACCAGTAATGACCAAAGGAGATTATGTGCTCAGCGTAGGATCCAATGCCTATGGCAAAGCCAGTACTGGTTTAAATATTTTACGCGAAACGATTATGGGCCGCGAGTTGTTCGACTTCGCTTTTAAACAATACGCCAGCCGATGGGCGTTCAGGCATCCCACACCAGCCGACTTATTTCGCACAATGGAAGATGCCAGCGGTATAGACCTCGATTGGTTTTGGAGAGGATGGTTTTTTGGAACTGAAACAGTCGATATTTCCTTGGACAATGTCCGTTATTTTAAAATGGATGCACTTGCCAAACCGGCGGCTCCGCAGCCGCAAAACGCAGACCCGACCGCTGGTATTCAAAATAAGAACGAAGGCATGGCGTATGCAACAGACGCAGATACCTCTCTCCGCGATTTTTATTTTTATAACCGCGGCGCCGATGCCGGTTTGGGCAAACAAAATGATTATAAAAGCGCCGTGGAAACGGCTGATACTGAAAACAAAAATACCTGGATCAACAAAAACTATTACGAACTTACTTTCTCTAATAGAGGTGGTTTGGTTATGCCAATCATCATTGAATGGACCTATAAAGACGGCACCAAAGAAGTAGAAAAAGTACCCGTAACCGTGTGGCGGTTAAATGAAAACCAGGTTTCAAAAGTGTTTATAAAAGATAAAGAGGTGGCTTCCATTCAACTGGATCCGAACCGCGAAACGACCGATGTAAATATTGAAAACGGATTGTGGCCAATGAAAGAAATGCCGGGCCATTTTCAGTTGTTTAAGCAAAGCCAGGGTGCCGGCCGCGGACAAAGCAGCGGTGGAAATGCTATGCAGAATGCGC
>JBBRCW010000414.1:0-5311 GCA_038204535.1 Chitinophagales bacterium
TTGGAACCGGCAGCAGAATAAGGATTAAACATCGTTGTGTCACTCACTTGTACGGCAAACCGCTATTCAACTTTTCACACCTTTTTTTACTATAAGGTTTTTAAATCCTATCTGCGGAACTTATTTTGAACTCTTTACTAAGTTAAGAAGGATATCCAAAAAAGAGAAATATGCCTGCCTATTTTGCTGAAAAAGTATAGCTGAGGTCAACCTGCCACACACCATTGTATTTTACTACTTTAAGCTTTTGCGGCCTCTTAATGTAAGAGTTGCTATAGTCTATCATCACTACACTGTCGGGTACCACATCCGATACTTGCGAAATATTTATGGAGGCACTGCTGTACCCGCTTTTATCTTTTTCGCTGTATTGGTTATAATCAGTGCTCACCTTGTTGAGCCAGTAATTATTTTCTTCTGTTTGCAACATATATTTCCTGGCTGTTGTAAATCTTCCTTTAAGCGAATTATCTATAAACTCCCGCCCGGCATCCAGTCCGTTCTCAGGTTTATTATAATCGCTAATATCTCCGCCGCAGGCCATTAACAATGAAAGTAAAACTATCGAAACTATTTTTTTCATGAAAAACCGGTTAGGGGGCTAAAGGTAATGATAAAACTTTCGCATTATAAAGGCAGTTCTTGTTACGTTCCTATTAAATGTTTTGGTTTTAAAACGTTGCCAACTGTGCAGGCCACAGGCGTTTTGCTGTTAACCAATAAAAAAGGCTCCTTGCGGGGCCTTGGTCAAAATGTGGTTTAAAACAGCTACCTGGTTCGGGTATCGTGATGGGCAGGCTCATGTTCCTTTTCCTTTTCGTAAGCCCTAATGATGGCCTTCACCAACCGGTGACGAACCACGTCTTCCTCATCCAGTTCAATATGCGCAATGCCATCAATGTTTTTCAAAATCCTGGATGCTTTTTCCAGTCCGCTGCGTTGATTTTTTGGCAAGTCAACCTGGGTAGGATCGCCGGTGATGATCGCTTTGGCATTGGCACCTATCCTGGTTAAAAACATTTTTAACTGCAGGTCGTTGGTATTTTGTGCCTCATCTAAAATGATGAAGGCATTATCTAAAGTACGGCCACGCATATAAGCGAGGGGCGCAATTTCAATGGTGCGGGTGCTCATATAATAGCCCAGCTTGTCGGCAGGTATCATGTCGTCGAGCGCATCGTATAAAGGCCTCAGGTAGGGGTCGATTTTTTCTTTAAGATCGCCGGGTAAAAAACCCAGGTTTTCGCCTGCTTCAACCGCCGGGCGGGTAAGAATGATCTTTTTAACCACTTTGTTTTTTAATGCCCTTACTGCCAGGGCAACCGCGGTGTATGTTTTACCGGTACCAGCAGGGCCAACAGCAAAAACAATGTCGTTGCGGTCTGCAGCCGTTACCATTCTTTTTTGATTGGCGGTACGTGCCCTGACGGTTTTGCCATTGGGGCCAAAAACCAAAATGTCATTCGGGTTCCGTTCCACAAAATGGTCCACCACTTCCTGGTCATCGCCGCCCAAAATTTGTTCGAAATAATTTTCGCTCAGGTGACCGTTCCTTTCAAGGTATTGAATGATGAGCGTTATTTTTTCTTTGGCATTTTCAATTTGTTCGGGAGCTCCACTCAATTTTATCTGTGTGCCCCGGCTTAAAATTTTTAACAGAGGAAATTTCTTTTTTAGCAGGTCGAGTTTGCCGTTGTTTACACCGAAAAACTCAATTGGATTTACTGATTCGAGATTAATGATTGTTTCTGTCAATTAATTATTTTTTAGCGTTTCTAAAAGCGGCGGTCAGGCGAAAAACCCTCCGGCGCAAACCATATTCGTTCTATTCCAAATATAAAAAGCAAGCCATAAAGTTCCTGTTTTTATTATACACATTTTGTGAATTAAAGAATGACATGGTATGCAACCCAGCTTTTAGGCCGCAAGTAAAATGATGGATATGAGTCTAATATACTGACTGATTAGGCATTATAACCTTTAGGCTCATTAATTTATGGGAGATAAGCAAATTGGTATTAATTAAAGCCAGTTTTCCAAAGTCGACATGTTTCTTAAATATTTGCAGTTCAAGCTACTGTTAAAAGTGCCAGCGAATGTTCGTTAAGAAATAGAAGGCCAGAAAAATAGAAAAATTGTAAAAGGAATTGCGTTACCAACCGTTTGATTACTAAACAAAATTCCAATGCAAGCTGCCTGATCAGGTTACCATTTTGCAACCAGCTTTAAATTTAGCAGTCGTGGGGTAAGCCTGTTGGGTAAGGTGAAGGTGTTATTGGCGAAGTCTTTCAGCAACAAGTAACTGATCGTATTGGGACGATCTATCAGGTTAAAGATTTCGAGGCTGGCCCATATATTTTCAAATCCCAGGAACGGGCTATGGCTGCGACGTTTGGACCGGTCGCTATCCAACAGCAAGGTGCTGAGACCCAGGTCAATGCGTATATAAGGGTCAATCACCAGCGCGTTGCGGTATTTAACGCTTCCCAACAGGTTGTAAGGCAGGTTGCTGCCATATAGCGTATTCAGGTACACTTTAAAATTCTTGTTCGTGCTCAGGTAATCCTGAAAAAACATTCCAAAGGTGATAAGCCGGTCAGTTGGACGGCGCAACCAGCCAACATCCACCAGCGAGCTGTCTGTAGGGATATTCTGGGCATTCAGCGTGTAATTATAGTATTGATCGTTCTTTAAATTTTCGCGGGTCCGCATCAATCCTATGCTTACCCAGCTTTCCGCATCTTTTACCAGCTCGCCAAAAAAGCGTGTTTCAATGCCCATGGCATAGGCTTTTGCATTGTTTTCGCCGGCGTATCGAATACGAACGTTATCTATATCGTACGACACCACATTGGTCATGTCCTTATAATAGATCTCGGTGGTAAGCCTGGCAGGCCTCTCCAGCCATTTAAAATTATAATCAAAACCACCCGTAACCTGGTAACTGCGCTGCGCTTTCAGGTACCTGTTCAGGCTGCCGTTGTAGCGTCGTAATTCGCGGTAAAATGGCGGCTGAACATAAACCCCGGCCGCGGCCTTAAAAATGAAATCTTTTTGCCAGTTCTTTGGTTTAAAAGAAAGGCCAGCACGGGGCGACACCAGCAGTTCGTTATTAAGCGTATTGTAGTTGTATCGAAGGCCCAATTGCAGTGTAAAATCGCTGCTGTCGCGAAACTGGATATTATCCTGCACATACCCGCTAAACCGGTTAATTACCAGGCTGGCATTGCTTTTAAGCACCTTATTCAACTCTAATATATTGGGCGAATAGGGCAGGGAGTAACCCACAGAATCGTTGAACTGCCATTCGTTTAGTTTGTCGGTTACAGTTTGCCGTTCTATGCTGTTTCCAAATTGAATAAAATGTTTGCGTTTGTCAAGGCTGCCTTTTACAGATGCATTCCAGACATTAATATTTAGTTTATTTCTTGAATAATTTTGAAATACCCCAGCGCCCAATACGTTAACAATTGATCCATAACTGGCGCTTGACCGGTCGAAATTGCGGTCGCCAAAAACATAGAAAGCGGTGATGTCCACATTCTCTGCTTCATCGTTTTCAAAGCGGCTGAGCATGCCCTTTAACCTAAAATCTTTCTTTATTTGCCACGTTGCCGAAAGGCCCAACATATTGGTTTGATACTTGTCTCTTTCCTGCCCCTCGTAATCCAGGTCAACACCCAGGCTGGCGGTTAAATACGGCGAAAAAACCGAGGCAGTCAATTTACCGCTTTCGGGTATCAGGGTAAATTTGGTGGATGAAAGATTGCCCAATATTTCAAGGAGCCATTTATCGTGCGGCTTGTACGTTATCAGCGCCTGAACATCGGCGCTGGAAGGAACATAGTTTCCTTTGGTTTCCTGGCTGCTTACCAGGTTGCGATTACTGCGGTTTCTAAAACCTACCGAATAGGTCACTCTTTTGTCGGTCGAAATGCCTTCCAAATGCAGGCCCTGTTCCAGCAATCCGATATAAGCCGAACCAGCAGATTTGGTGGGGGTTCGATACGTAATATCCAGCACACTGCTCATTTTATCGCCATACCTCGACTGGAAGCCGCCGTTATAAAATTTTACGCCCGACGTCATGTCGGGGTTTATAAAACTCAGCCCTTCCTGCTGGCCGCTGCGCACCAGGTAGGGCCTGAAAATTTCGAAATCATTTACATACACCAGGTTCTCATCGTAATTACCACCACGAACGCTGTATTGGCTGGTCAGTTCGTTATTGCTTCCAACAAAAACTTTTATCAGGCTTTCAATATTGCCGAGCGGTGAGGGGTTTAAAATTGCTTTGCCCGCGTCTATATTTATGAGGCCTGTTTCTCTGCGCCCGCGATTGTCTTTTACCGTTACATTTTGCAATACCGTGCTTTTTGTTTCAAGCCGTATGTTAACGAATTCCTCTTCGCCTTCGGCCAGGTTCATGTTGTATTGTAGCGGCGTAAAACCCGTAGATGAGAATATTAAAGCCAGCGGCCGCCCGGAGGTAACTGTCATTACAAATTTGCCCGAATCATTGGTCACTGTTCCTTTCTCTCGGCCCAATATGGTGACACTTACCCTTGGTAACGGGTGGTTTTCTTCGTCGGTTACCAAACCCCTGACTGAGGCGATCCTTTTTTGGGCAAAAAGACTGGTGAAAGAAAAAAGCAATAAAAACAAAATTATTTTAACAGGTCTCATTCGTTTGTCAGGATGTATTTTTCAAAAGCGCTTCAAGATACGATTTGCGAATGTATGGCAGATAAGAGGTGGCAAAATTGTTTGGTTTGGGGAGATAGGGGAGGAAATAGGAAAAAGTAGGTTATCCCCAGAGGAGCCGCCTAAACAAAGTAGTAAAGAATGCGCCTATAGATCCACCAAACACCATCTGGAGGAAGAACTCTACGTAGAATGCACCTAAAGTAGAATAGATTTTAAACTTCCCATTTAAAGAAAATAATTTGTTTGAATTTTTCGACTGACTGGGTATAGGAGGCACCTACGGAGCCCAGGAAATTAAATCTCGGCGTGTTTTCTATAAACAGGATGCTCCTATGGAGCAAATGCATTAGACCCGGGGCTGTTGACTAATGCGTCCATCTATCCCATTATTTAACCAGGGGTATTTGGAAAGATTTTGTTGGTGTTTTATACCAAACAAACAAGTGGCATAATTCCTGAATTTGAAGTAAGCTAAAAGAAGTAGGTTAGCTCCGTAGGAGCTCCCTGTCTATAGCAAAATGTTTTCCAATGTTTTTACAGGCTCCGTAAGTGCCTCCTTTAACAAAGCGGTTAAGTAGGTTCCTGCGGCGCCACCAAACACCAA
>JBBRCW010000415.1:0-5299 GCA_038204535.1 Chitinophagales bacterium
GCAATTAAATTTGTTGGGATTGAAATAGTATTATGAAACAACAATCATTTCACAATCACTAAACCATCAATGCGATTAAAATGACTGATGTTCAATGTTGTCAAAGACAATTTATTTGCAATGGCCGTTGCGGCAATAAAAAGGTCAGCCATACCTATTTGTTTGCGTTTAAGCTTAAGGGCTTTATTAATGTCGACTGCAGCCTGAGCAGAAGGCTCATCAAAGGGTAAAATTTTTGTTCTGGCTGAAATGTCTTTCCAAAAAGCTAATTGACCCGGTGTTGCTCCGGAATAAATTTCAAAATGGGAGTAAGCAGAAACCCTATTTGCACGCAGCATTCACAGTTGACACACCCTAAAATTTTGCTTATGCTTCCCAATGCTATTTTTAGCACATTGCAAGGCGCACTAATCCCAGGCATAAAGCCAACCTTGCAAAGAGCTAAAAATGCCAATGCGCAACCCACCCTAGCTGACGGAATTATTATGAGCTTTATCTCAAACCTCAACCCGATAATTATGCTAAACACCAAAGTGCAACCACCACCCCACGGTTGGTCTGTTGACAAAAGACTTTAATAAGCTAACTTAGCGAACCAAAATATAACAATGATATTCCAACATATATGAGTGCTGACAACCCAATTTTAAATAGTCCTTACAAAGAACCGCTACTACATTATGACACAGACAGCCAAGGAAGTTAGATTATAAAAATATTTGTAAAGGACGAAGGATATTTAAAGCAGATTCTGCAGTTATCCCTACGCGACAAACCGGACAAAAGGAAGTTTTTGAATGGAACGAAGATGGAGAAGAATACATAACTCACATCATTAACCTATGCCGTAAAGAAGTAGGGCTTTGGCGAACAACTAACTATCCTAACACAACAAGAGTAACAAAAGAATTATTGACTTTTTGGTTCAACAATCCAGAAAGACTGGTTACAAAAAAATTATTCTTTGCACAACAAGAATCAGTTGAAACTGCTATTTGGCTAAATGAAGTTGCCGACAAATCAAATGCCGGACAACACATTTTAAACCTGCTTCGTAGTGGGCAACAAACTGTCAGCAATGATGCACCCGACCAATTGCCACGTATTGCTTTTAAAATGGCGACAGGTTCGGGCAAGACAGTTGTAATGGCTTGTTTGATTTGCTACCATTATTTCAACAGACAAGAATACAGAAATGATACCCGCTTTGCCGATTACTTCTTAATTGTTGCACCGGGTGTTACCATAAAAACTCGTTTAGGTGTTTTGTTTGTAGATACGAAAAATAAAAATCCAAAAGACATTGAAGATTATTTCCGGGTTCGTGGGCTTATCCCTCCCAATATGGAACATAGGTTGGAAAATCTGAACGCCAGATTGGTCATTACCAACTATCACACTTTTGAACCTAAAATTTTACAAGGCAACAAACGCAGTCCGTTTGATGGCAAAGTTGATCTGGAGGGCAAAAAAATAGATACCGGCAACAAGGAAGATTTTGCACAAGTAGTAAAACGTACTTTAGGTAAATTCAAATCAGGTAGCAGGGTTTTGATTTTAAACGATGAAGCTCATCACTGCTATTTACCTAAATCAAAAAGTAAAACCACAGACAACGAAGAAGCAGACGAAAACGCAAGGGCTGCCGTTTGGTTTAGCGGATTGAGGGAAATTGCCAAAAAATTCAAACTACAAGGAGTTTATGACCTTTCTGCAACTCCGTATTACTTGACAGGTTCTGGTTACAAGCCCTACAGTTTGTTTCCATGGGTGGTTTCTGACTTTGGTCTGATTGAAGCCATTGAAAGCGGATTGGTTAAAATTCCCTTTTTGCCTGAAAGCGACAATACGCAAGAATTGACAATTCCTGTTTTAAGGGATCTGTATAATAAAATAGTTGAACACGACCCCAATGCTTTTCCCCGCAAAGGTCAAAGGAAACAAAAAAAAGATGCAAGTGAAGAAGGCAAAACTTTTAAGGAAGCACCACCAAAGTTGCATCCTTGGGTAAAGGGGGCATTGGACCAGTTTTATAATCATTACGTTGAGTACGATAAAGGAATAAGGAAACATAAAGAGGAAAACGTAAACCTGTTTTCCGCACCGCCAGTCTTTATTGTGGTTTGCAACAACACCGCAGTTTCTAAAGAAGTGTATAAATACATAGCTGGATATGAGTATTCCGATGTCAAGGGTACAAAAACTGTCATTGATGGTGTAAAGGGATTGTTTTCCAATTATGACCCTGATACGAAAGTTGCCAGACGAAAACCACCAACATTGCTTATTGACAGTGATGCATTGGAAAACGGTGAACAAATTAATGAAGACTTCAAAAAAATATTTTCTTCGGAAATAGAAGCGTTTAAAAAAGACTATGCCCGGATGTACGGACAAGGCAGCATTGAAAAGATTTCGGACGCTGAAATTTTACGTGAAGTGGTAAACACAGTCGGGCAGCAAGGAAAATTAGGTTCGCACATCCGTTGCGTGGTTTCTGTTTCCATGCTTACCGAAGGTTGGGATGCAAATACGGTTACACACATTATGGGTTTACGTGCCTTTGGTTCGCAATTGCTTTGCGAGCAGGTGGCAGGTAGGGCATTGCGTAGGATGAATTACTTTTTGCAAGGCTACGATAAGGACGGAAATCCGACCACTGATAAACGTAAAATTGTCATTGAAAAATTTCCGCCAGAATATGCACACATCATTGGTGTTCCTTTCAAAATGTTTAAAGGCGGAAAAACGGAACCACCACCGACACCTATTGACTTGACGCACATTGCTGCAATTCCTGACAGGCAAACTGAAATGGAAATTGAATTTCCGAATGTTGAAGGATATAGGATTGAAAACTACGCCGGAGAAATCAAATACGATTTTTCAAAGGTTGAAAATTATGAATTAGTCTGTTCAAAGTTTCCATTGACAACTACTTCTACAAGTGCTTTTTCACCTATGGAGGAAAAAATGAAAGTCTCATCAGTTTTTGAAAAAAGAGAACAAGAAATATTTTTTCTTTTAACCAAAGAATTGATAAAAGTCCACTTTTCGGATGATGATGAAAACCCGCACTTTCAGCTTTTTAATAAATTATTGCCAATTGTAAGACATTGGTACGAACACAAAATAATTTTGCTCGGCGAAAGCGATTTGAAGTATAAGAAACTCATCTACTTCGATGATACAAAGAAAGTGGTTGACCATATTAGAATGGGTATTAATCCACACATTAATTCCGTAGAATTTATTAGGCCTAAGCTAAATTACTACAACCCTTTTAGCAGCACAAAATATGTAAACGGAAACACCGTAAAGGATGTGTACCCTACCGAAAAGAGCCACGTAAATTATGTGGTGATGGACAGCGATTGGGAAGGTATTTGTGCCAAGACATTGGAAGAAATTGAAACGGTAGAGTGCTATGTAAAAAACCAGTTTTTGGGCTTTGCCATTCCTTACATCAAAGACGGAAAAGACCGGCAATATTTTACTGATTTCATCGCTCGGGTAAAAAGTAAAGACGGTACAATAAAAAACCTGATGATTGAAATAAGCGGAATGAGCAAGGACAAAGCGGAAAAAAAATGGTTTGTAGAAAACCGTTGGATACCTGCCGTTAATGCTTTGAAGGAGAAATACGGATATGCCGAATGGCATTTTATTGAAGTGGCAAACGACATCAGGAACATCAAGAATCAATTAATCGAAAAAATTCAGGGCATATAATGGCAAAGAGTAAAACAATCTCTGTACAAGGAAGTGAAATTAACATTGTATCCAACAAACGGGATGATTTTATTTCATTGACTGATATGGCTAAAAGCCAAATGCAGGAAGCGATTATTATTAAATGGCTTAACCTTAAAAGTACCATTGAGTACCTTGGTCAATGGGAAGCATCGTATGAACCTGATTTTAATTATACCGGATTCGGTACGATTAAAAATGTGGAATGTCTAAATTTGAAACAATAAACAATATTCCGGTGAAGAAGAATAAAATAATTACTGTTCAAAACATTCCAATTTCAATATTTTCAGAAAAGGAGCATGATTTTATTTGTCTGACCGATATGGCAAAAGCTAAGGAGGGTGAGGCTCGTGCCGCTGATATCATTAAAAACTGGATTAGGACCAGAACAACTCTTGAATTTTTAGGGACTTGGGAAGAAATGTATAATCCCAATTTTAAAGTGGTCGAATTTGACCACTTTAAAATGCAGGCTGGTTTACCATCGTTTGTTTTAAGTCCGGGACAATGGGTGGAAAAAACGAATGCTATCGGCCTTTATGTTAGTTCAGGTCGCTATGGTGGAACTTATGCACATAAAGACATAGCATTTGAATTTTGTTCCGCTATCAGTCCTGTTTTCAAGCTTTACCTCATCAGGGAATTCCAACGGCTTAAAGCAGATGAAAACGATAGGCTGAAATTAGACTGGAATCTGCAACGCACCCTGGCAAAAGTTAATTACCACATACATACAGATGCCATCAAAGAGAATTTAATTCCCAAAGAAATCAGTAAGCAGCAAACAAACTTTGTATATGCCAATGAAGCCGATTTGTTGAATGTAGCACTTTTTGGAATTACGGCTAAACAATGGCGTGATGCCAACCCAAATGCAACTGGTAATATTAGAGATGAATCTACGATTGAGCAATTGGTGGTGTTAAGCAATCTCGAAAGCATCAATGCAGTACTCATCAATCAAGGTTTACCACAACCTGAAAGACTTATACAACTCAACAAAATTGCTATTGCCCAAATGAATTCACTGGTAAATAGCAAGCAAATAAAGAAACTCAAGTAATATGCCCAAGAAAGTTGAATCCATAAAACATAAAGGCGACAAACGTGCCCATATACCCAGCAAGGAAGAAGCAGGCTACGAAGATGCAAACGAAAAAGTAAGCAGTGGTAAAAAGGTATTGGAGCTACCCAAAAACCCGGTGGTACACCGTGGGCAAGACCCCGAACTATTTTGGAAAGGAAAATACGGCAATGACGACCGTGATGATTTATTACGTGTGGACATACGCAGCCTATACCGCCACGAACACATAGCACCCGAAACGCTCATAAAAAATCTGTACAATACTGTACAAACGCAGCAAGCTGCGTCTCAGTTAGATTTATTTAACGTAAACGAACTGTTTGGCAATGCACTGGAAAAAGACGAAATAGAAAAAGTAAGCGAATACTACCAGCACCAGGATGGCTGGACAAACCGCCTGATACAAGGCGACAGCCATTTGGTAATGGCAAGTTTATTGGAACGGGAAGGAATGGC
>JBBRCW010000416.1:0-5298 GCA_038204535.1 Chitinophagales bacterium
AAGCAAAATCTATACAGCCTTAAAATTCAAATCTCAACCCTTCACCCGTAAAAAATCTGTAGTCCCCCTTGCCGAAATCAAAAAACATGGAACTACCGAAAAGCCTGACTTATTTTCTGGATAGCTGCAATGTGGGTTAAAACAACAAGTGGATTCCGGATTAAGGGAAATTGATCCCGACCTTAAAAAGATATCGGACAAACTTGATAGTATGAGTGAGATGGGCGAAATGGAAAGTTTGCGCCTGCAAATGGCCATGGATAGACTAAGTAAAATGATGAGCGCTTTATCGAACATCTTAAAAAAGATGAGCGAAACACAAAAAAGAATTACAGGTAATATTAAGTAAAATACTTGTTATATCAATCTTTGGGAGGCCGGAAGGGCAAGGGAAGTTGTTTTAAACTTTACGTTATTGTAAAATTTGCCAATGGAGGAACTTTTATTTGATTAACGTAATCTCCATAAGCTGTTACTAAATCCTCGGCACCCAATACAGAATTATATAAATGAGCAGATAAATTCATCACGAAATAATATAACGAGGTTTCTATTTCTTTATTTACCGAAATTAGAATTGGAAAAATGGGTAAGAATAAATCATCTTGTGCAAACATTGCTGGCTTGATTTCTTCGCTGCTAGGATCCAAGTATGCCCATGTGATTGTTGCTTTTTGAAGGACACATACGGCTCTTACTATTTCATGCCGTTTCAATGTCTTATTTATTTCAAAAAATCTGATAAATATTTCATCTAATGTTGCATTAGAATCCATGTCTCTTGCTAGGATGAAGGTATACAGTGGGTTTGTTAAGCCATGCTCACATCCGGAAAGTTCTCTATTCTCAACGATCCTGTTACGGCTTGTTTTGGGTCTATGCAGTCGCTGCGCTACCACCAATTTTTTCATTGCATCATCCAAGTTGTCCAAGGTTAAGGTCTGCTTTATCTCTCCCAATGCGTATACACCTTCTATAGGAAAATGAAAACGCCTCGAAATGTTTGTTGCACCATACTTGAGGTATGGAAACCAATCTTTATTGAATACGACGAAATCATGGTCTCCCGAAGTTGAACCATTTCTATCATTTATGACACCAGCTGTTACGGAATACCGATTCGGCAGAAGCTTTCCTAATTCTTCTTTAATTATATCTTCCAACCCCAAACCGGAATCAAATTTATCTATGTTCATCTGTTGCTCATGTAGAGATTTAGCTATTATGAACTTTTCTGAATTTAGACAAGTTTTAAAAAAAATATCTCTTAGGGTTTCTGAAGCATCTTGACGAGGCACCCATTTGGAGGTATCTGGAAGAGATTTCATTATGTCTTTTAAATATGAATTTACGGAAGAGTTTTATAGTTTCTATTGAAGCGTTTCAAATTTGGTTGCGAAAGCGGCAGAAAAGCCCGGCCTATGAAAGAAGCATGGGTTTGGGAAATTCAGCAACAATGTGAGAATGCCGGTGTAGCCTTCTTTTTTAAACAATGGGGCGGTATAAATAAAAAGAAAGCCGGTCGCGAACTGGGCGGCAGAACCTACAATGAAATGCCATTTAAGTTACAGATACACTAATTCTTTATCCTTGTAAATCCAAAATGCCATTTTCGATTTACAAGGATAAATTACACTTTTGGCAGGTACTTTTTCAAAAGCGTTTGCACATTACAAATAATAATACCCTCTTTGGTTTTGTATTCTTCCACATCGGGTACTACCACAAAATTCTTTTTGGTGGCAAGGTCAGCAATGCTTTGATAATTTCCTTTGGTAATGGAAGGCGCATTGTTAAGCTTTACCTCTATGCAGGCCACCGGATGAATACCTCTTGCAATAACCATATCGTATTCGGCGCCGGCCTGGGTGCGATAATAATATAATTCAGTATCGGCTGGCTTCAATTGATTTACCTGTTCGACAACATACCCCTCCCACGACGCACCTACTACCGGGTGGCCCCTTAGCTGCAGGTTGGTACGCACATTGCTTAATTGGTGCAGCAGCCCGCTGTCGCGTATATAAATTTTCGGAGCCTTCACCAGTCTTTTCCGTGTATTAATATGAAAGGCGCTTAACCGATGCACCAGGAAAGCTCCCTCTAAAAAATCGACATAGCGGTTTACGGTAGGTGCCGTTACACCCAAAGACCGGGCCATCATTTCGGAATTCCAGACCGTGCCGTTGATATGCGCTATCATGCTCATCAATCGCGACATTACCTGCTTTGACAAATCGACGCCAAACAGACCCGACAGATCGCGCTCTACATAACTTCTGATAAAGCTTATCATCCATTCAAAAGCCGCCTTGTCCGTACGGGCCAACAGTGCCGCCGGAAAACCACCCCTCAGCCAATGCTTTGCCATTTCTATGGTATCGGGCAGTTCAAGCCTGTTAATGGGCGCCAGCTCTCTATAGGCTATTCGGCCGGCCAGCGACTCCGATACACCTTTTACAAGTTGGGGCGAGGCGCTTCCCAATAATATAAACCTGCCGTTCCGTCTGTCTTCATCAATAATGGAACGCAATACAGAAAATAACGACGGTATGGTTTGCACCTCGTCTATAATAATAAATTTGTCTTTGTTATCCGATAAAAAAGTATAGGGATCCGCTAACCGTCTTACATCCAGCGGATTTTCAAGATCGAGGTATAAGGATGGCTTTTTATTCTCATCGGCAATTTGCCTGGCAATGGTCGTTTTGCCCACCTGCCTGGCGCCGAGTATGGCAACCGCCGGAAATTGCCTAAGCAGGCCCTTTATTTCTTTGTAAAGCTTTCTCTCTATCATCCGCCAAATCTACATTTCTTCCTTGAAAATCCAAAATGCCATTTTCGATTTTCAAGGAAGATTTAACCAATTCTCCTCTCATAGCCAAAAATATGCCTGCACAATCACTTAAACAATCAATTTTTTCATTCCCGCCAAATCAAACCATTTATCCGCGGCTATATCTTGCCCAATCTCCTTGCGCCGCAACGCTGCTTCCATATTTTTTCAGCTGGTTTTTCAACGTTCATTTTCCAGACTTTCCATATGCCGCCCTTTTTACTCATGGCGCCTGCCACGGCCCTTTGAAAAATCATATTGGGGGTAACTATTTCCTCTGCTTTGCTAAAATATTTAGTAATTTTATCGCCCGCAAACTGTAAAAAAATGGCACCATGATCTTTAACCCTGGCAATCGCACCATCGCCCACTTTGACCTCGACGCTTTTTTTGTAAGCGTTGAATGCCGTAAGGATCCGCGCCTCAAGGGACGGCCAGTAATTGTGGGCGGCGGCGAACGTGGCGTGGTAACCGCCTGTAGTTACGAAACCCGCATGTTTGGCGTGCGGAGCGCCATGCCCATAAAGCTGGCCAAGAGACTCTGCCCAGAAGCATTGATCATTAAAGGAGATATGGAAAGCTACGCGCAATGTTCGCACGAAGTGACTGAGATCATTTCGCAGGAAGTACCGGTGTTTGAGAAGTCGAGCATCGATGAGTTTTATATTGACATGACGGGCATGGATAAATTTTTTGGCTGCGCAAAATATACGCACCACCTAAAGGAGAAGATCACCAAAGAAACCCGGCTCAGTATTTCTTATGGACTGGCCAGCAATAAGCTCATCAGCAAGGTGGCCACCAACGAAATAAAACCCAATGGGCAGATATCCATACCCTTTGGCGGCGAAAAGGAGTTTCTGGGGCCGCTCGCCATTGAGAGAATGCCGATGGTGGGCAATAAGACCGGCGCCCTGCTGCGCACCATGGGCGTAGAGACCATTAAAATACTTAGCCAGATACCGGTGGAAATGATGACCAACCTGTTGGGCAAAAACGGCATTGAACTGTGGCGGCGCGCCAATGGTATAGACGAGACGCCGGTCGTTCCTTATCACGAGCAAAAAAGCATTGGTACAGAGAATACGTTTGACAGCGATACCATTGATATTCATTTTTTGCATCGCGAACTGCTGCGCATGACCGAGCAGGTAGCATTTGAGCTGCGCAGTAATAATAAGCTGGCGGGGTGCATAACAGTTAAGATTCGCTACAGCGATTTTCAAACGCTTACCAAACAGGTAACGCTGGCATATACTGCTGCCGATCATGTGCTGATACAAACCGCCAAACAGCTGTTCGATAAGCTATACGAGCGGCGCCTGCTGGTAAGGCTTATTGGCGTTCGGGTTAGCAACCTGGTGCCGGGTAATTATCAAATTCATTTGTTTGACGATACCCAGGAAATGATACGCTTATACCAGTCGATAGACAGCATAAAAAGCCAGTACGGAGAGAACCTGCTAAAGCGTGCAGGCGGCACCATGGACAGGCCAGGGCGTAAACGATATAAGTTCTTTTTTTCGGGATGAGAAAGCCGCACACCTAGCCCCCTAAATCCCCCGAAAGGGGGAGTTGGAAAAATGAGACGCAACCAAGAGAGAAGAGCAGGGCTTCACGTTTCCTGTTTCAACCCCTATGAATCACCACAAATCTTCCGCAAGGAAACACTTATGTACCTGAATTGCAAAACATGGTTCAGCCTGCGATACGGCACCATAAAAACAGAAGAACTCGTAGAAATGGCCGAAGCACATGCGGTCAAGGCCATGGCATTGACCAATATTAACTCAACCGCCGACCTGTGGGATTTTGTGGACTTCTGCCATCAGAAAAACATTAAACCGGTGGCCGGTGTCGAGATCAGGAACGGCAACGATTTTCTTTACATTATACTGGCGAAGAACAATGCCGGATTACTGGCCATTCATCGCTTTCTATCAGAGTACCTGCAGCCAAAGCTGCCCTTTCCCGACCGGCCACAACTGGGTACCGATGTGTATATGATCTATGCCTTAGGCAAATGGAGTGCAACCGAATTACAACCCAATGAACTGATCGGCGTGCAACCCACCGAGGTAAATAAACTGTATGGCCTGAATGCACATTTACAACCAGGCAAATATGTCATAAGGCAGCCAGTCACTTTTCAAGACAAATCTTATTATAATGTGCATCGCCTGTTACGGGCAGTCGACAAAAATATAATTCTCAGTAAACAGCAGCCTGAGGACATTGCAGGCAGTCATGAAATGTTTGTTTCGCAGGCCGGGTTGTTCAATGCTTTCAGTGCCCACCCAGCTATGATCACCACCACGCTGCAGGTGCTGGATAGCTGTAGCGTTGAGATGGAATTTAAAAGCGACAAAACAAAAAAGGTCTACTCCAACTCCAAAGCGGGCGACAAAAAGCTATTGGAAAAACTGGCGCTCGATGGCATGAAACGTAGATATGGGCTTCGA
>JBBRCW010000417.1:0-5266 GCA_038204535.1 Chitinophagales bacterium
GTGCCATACATATCGTGAATGTATTGAGGCTCGTTGTTTATGTTCATCACCTCGGGCGCTGCTATCTGCATTTTAAAAGCCATTTCATACTGCGAAATACGCGACAGTATTTCGGGATCGTTGTACTCTTTATATTCCTGTTGATTTACCTGGTTAATCGCATCGATACTTGCCTTTCGCAGATCCCTGGGCATGCCATCAGGATCGTTTATAAAAAGTACCGGATCGCCTTCGCTGCGGCATTGCACGCCCTGGTAAACGCTGGGTAAAAAACCGCTTCCCCAAACACTTTTACCGGCATCAGGAGAATTACCCCCACTGGTCAGCACCACAAAACCTGGCAGGTTTTGGTTTTCTGTACCCAGTCCGTAAGTAACCCACGATCCTAAACTTGGCCTGCCTAACCGGGCCGAACCTGTATGTACCATTAGCTGGGCGGGCGCATGGTTAAACTGGTCGGTAGTAACAGCTTTTAGAAAAGAGAGTTCATCCGCAATGGAGGCGAGGTGCGGCATATTATCGCTAACATAAGCGCCCGATTGTCCGCGCCGTTCAAAATGTGCCTGCGGCCCCAGCATTTTGGGTACGCCTCTTATAAAAGCAAAGCGCTTGCCTTCTAATAGCGATGGCGGGCAATCCTGCCCATCCATTTTGGCTAATTCGGGTTTATAATCAAACAATTCAAGTTGCGATGGTGCGCCTGCCATGTGCAGGTAAATAACGCTTTTTGCCTTGCCGGCAAAGGGTGGCAATTTTGGAAGCAAAGGATGCGTCGGGTCGAAGACAATAGGGTTGTGCGACGATTTATTGGAGCAGCTACCAAACATAGACCCCATGGCAAGCGCACCCAAACCCATGGCGCTTTCTTTAATAAAATGCCGCCGGGTGTGCATTTGGGCCACCTGTGCTTCCGCCTCTTTTAACAATCGTTGGTTATGTAATTCTTTTTGGGTCATTAAAAATTTTACAAGCTATGTTTTGCATTTCCAGCCATGCCCCTTACTTTCAGGCAGACGTGGTATTGCAGAATTATTATCTTCTCGTTTTCAGACAAAATCAAATTAAAGATTAAATCTGGTTTTTGAGAAAAAAAATGTAATAATTAACCAGGCGCTAAAATACGGGAACAGAAATCATTTTTTTCATTTACCACTAAAAGATATATCCAACCCTATTGCATAAGTGAAACTTTAAATCAACATTTGTAGTTCTTTCTCCTAATAAAAATCGCCATATGTTAACCGACGACGAAAAAAATAAGATCAGGCTCGAAGAAAAATACCGGGGAGAGGTAAAAAAGGCGCTTGAAAAAAAATCCGTTTATGATCGTATCGAAGGGCCGACTAAATTATTCCAGGCGCTGGCCATTATTGTTGGCGTAACGTTGTCGGTTTTACAGTTTAAAGCTAACAGCGCCAACCAGCGCGAAGAAGCCGCCCGGGACTATAAAAAGTCTTTTTACCAGGAGCAAATGAAAGTGTATGCGGAGGCGGTCAGTTCAACAGCTGTGCTATCCACCGCCGAACCGGGTGGCGTTCCTTACACGGATGCACATGACCAGTTTTACCAGTTATTCTGGGGCCGCATGAGCATGTTTGAAGATAAATGCGTTGAACAGAAAATGGTACAATTCAGAAAGCTGCTGATCAAATTTGAAAATAAGGAATACAGCCCGATTTCATTTTTCGATTCTTGTAATAATAAAACGAACAGCTTTGATACTGTTGACCAGGTAACCCTCAAATTTGCCTCTTTGCAGTTGGCACATCAATGCAGGGTGTACACCATCACCCGCTGGCTTCCCGTCGACGAACAAAAAATGTATAACCTGGATATTGAACAATAGGACAGCCTGGTGAAGCGCTTAGGGTATTCTCTTCTGTATTGTTTTAACGGGCGAATTAATTTTCCTTGATGCTGCCGGTACCGGGTTGGGAGTGGAATCAGCCGCTAAAGTTTGTCGGCGTTTCTGAATCACGTTTCCGGTTATAACTGCATTTTGATTTGCTGTTCCGGCGTTAGATGCAGAAGTTTGCCCATTTTTTTTAATAATTGCCGGCGGTGGTGGTGGTAACGGCTGCGGAGGTAACGGCTTTGGAGATTCCTGTGCGGTATCCTTTAGGGCCCCTTTATCTCCGGCATAGTTTCTTTGTGAAAAAATCGATCTTCCCCGGCCTGAGGTGCGCTGGTTTTTTTGCGGCGATTCGTCAGCTGTATCACTTAAGGCCCCTTTATTATCCGAATAAGTACCCGTTGTTTTTCCCGTAGATGTTTTGGGGCCTTGTTGCGCAGCAGGTGACTTCGGCGCTTCATCTGCAGTATCGCTTAGTCCGCCTTTGTTGTTTCCATAATTCTTTGCCGGTGTTCCGGAATTATTTGTCGCATTTCCGTTATTTGTTTTGCCCGTCTGTGGGTTTTGGCTGCCTGAATTGTTAGTGCCGCTATTTGTTTCATTATTGTTAGAAGGCGAATCTGGTGGCAGCGTTTTTCCAGGCTGATGGCCAGATTGGCCAGGCAAACCGGCAGCGGAACCTGGCAATCCTGCTTTATTACCACCCTGGTCGTCTGAAGGCTGACCGGTTGAATTATTACCTAATTCTTTGCCGTGATTAGATTGACCGGGTATATTATTATTTAGGTTTCCCGATTGAGTTGAAGTGCCGCCTTTAGTACTGGATTGGCCGCCGCTGCCTGAATTTCCATTAAGGTGAACAGGTGATTCCATTGCGGTGTCATTCAAACTTCCTTTTTTGCCCGGGCTTAAAGGGGTGCCTTTAATGATTTCCGGATCGGCAATACTTTTTCCCGGAGTTGCATTTTTATCCTTCGCATTTGAATTTTCGTCCCTGTTGTTTTCCTGCTGGTTTTGATCAGACGCTGCATTGGGAGTGGTTTCATTATTAACGGTTCCGTTGTTGTCGGATTCGCTTCCGTTATGGGTCGTTTTTTTAGGTTGATTTTGGCAGCTGAAAAAAATAACCACGGCGAACAAAAAAAGCTTTTTCATTTTTTTATAAAAGGTAGGAAAGTATTTGGGCAAATGCAAGTGAAAACGCAGCGGTTTCAATGTTGCAACATAAACCAGCTTACTTTTGTCCATGCCTTTTTTCAAAAATTTTATGAAGCCGAACCCGGAAAAGAAACCTTCTCAAAACCAGTTGTCTTTTAAAGACCGGTTGGCGGCACTCCAAAACCTTCCCCGTTTTTTTGCCCTTGTTTGGGAAACCAACCGCTGGATGACCGTTGTAAATGCGGTGCTTCGACTTATTAAATCATCAACTCCCCTGGCTATTTTATATGTAGGCAAACTGATTATCGACCAGGTGATTGAATTAGCAAAAAGCCATGGAAGCACTACCCATTTGTGGACACTGGTGGCCATTGAATTTGGCTTAGCCATCGTTTCTGATGTGCTGAGCAGGATGATCAATCTGCTGGACAGTCTCCTGGGCGATTTGTTCAGCAATCATACCAGCATACGGATCATGCAGCATGCGGCTACGCTCGACCTCGACCAGTTTGAAAACTCGGTTTTTTACGATAAACTGGAACGTGCACGGCAACAGACGATTGGAAGAACGATTTTATTATCGCAGGTGCTTAGCCAGGTGCAGGATCTCATTACCATGGCTTTTTTGGCTGCCGGACTTATTGCTTTTAATTTCTGGCTGATCCTATTACTCATCATCGCAATTATACCCGCTTTTTTGGGAGAAGCTTATTTTAACGACAAGACCTATGCCCTCAGCCGAAAACAAACGCCGGAAAAACGCGAACTGGATTATGTGCGTTTTTTGGGTGCCAGCGACGACACCGCCAAAGAGGTGAAAATCTTTAATTTGTCGGGATTTATCGTTGACCGTTTTCGAACGTTAAGCAATCGTTTTTATGCTGATAACAAGCGGTTGACCATTCGCCGCACCTTTTGGGGAAGTTTATTAGCCATGCTGGGCAGCGCGGGCTACTACGCGGCGTACTTATTTATTATCGCGCAAACGGTTGCCGGTATCATTACAATTGGTTCGCTTACTTTTTTGGCAGGCTCTTTCAGACAGTTACGCAGTTTAATGGAAGGCATTTTGCTGCGGTTTAACAGCGTATCGCAAGGTGCGGTTTACCTGCAGGACTTTTTTGATTTTTTTGAGATACAACCAAAGATCGTAGCGGCCAGCAAACCGCTTACATTTCCCAAACCAATAAAGCTGGGTTTTACATTTGAGGATGTGGGCTTTAAATACACCAACTCCGAAAAATGGGCCAACCGGCACATTAGTTTCACGCTGCACCCCAGCGAAAAAATCGCTTTGGTAGGAGAGAACGGCGCCGGCAAAACAACGCTTGTAAAATTGCTGGCCCGCTTGTACGATCCCACAGAAGGGCGTATTTTGCTGGATGGTATTGACCTGAAGGAATACGACCTGGCTGAACTGCGGATACAGATCGGCGTTATCTTCCAGGATTTCATTCGGTACCAAATGAATGTGAGCCAGAACATAGCCGTGGGCAATATTAAAGAAGCAGCCAACCATCCACTGATCACCCAATCATCTAAACAAAGCCTTGCCCACCCATTAATTGAGCGCTTACCTGGCAAGTACGACCAAATGCTGGGGCGTCGTTTTAATAACGGAATTGATTTGTCGGGGGGCGAATGGCAAAAGATAGCCCTGGCCCGCGCCTATATGAAAGATGCCCAGTTATTAATTCTGGATGAACCTACGGCTGCTCTTGATGCCAGGGCCGAGTACGAGGTATTTCAACGTTTTGCCGAACTGACTAAAGGTAAATCGGCCGTGTTGATTTCGCACCGGTTCAGTACGGTGCGCATGGCTGATAGAATACTGGTTTTAGACAAAGGACAGATGATTGAAATGGGTAGCCACGAAGAACTGTTACAGCAGGAAGGCCGCTACGCCGAATTATTTACGCTGCAGGCAATGGGGTATAGATAAACAGTGAACAGTGAAGCCCCAGCCCTAAAGGGAGATGAGAGAACAGTGAATAACGAATAATGAATAATGAAGAGTGAATAGTGAACAGTGAATACAGTGAACAATGAATAATGAATAATGAATAATTGTGATAGGGATGGCGTCATGCTGAATTTATTTCAGCATCCCCTGGAAAACGTTTAATGAATTGAATGGAGTTTTAAAACAATTGGGGTTATTGTATCAATGAACAACGAATAGTGAATAGTGATAGGGATGCCGTCATGCTGAATTTATTTCAGCATCCCCTGGAAAACGTTTAATGAATTGAATGG
>JBBRCW010000418.1:0-5263 GCA_038204535.1 Chitinophagales bacterium
ATTGCAAATAACTCAGTTGAAGATGGTGTATATATAATTGTCGTTGTTTATTTGCTGCAAAAGGGGTTTCAATTTACTCATCATTGCGCCGTGCCCCGTCAGAAGGCTTATCGTGTGGACACATATGTAAAGTCTTTTTTGCTCCATAGGAGCATCCTGTTTATAGAAAAATACATAGTAGAGTCGGTTTAAAGCTCCGTAGGTGCTTCCTGTTATGATGAATTTAGGCGGCTCCTATTGAGCCTGGATGCCCGATTGATCTTATACTCTATAAACAAGTAGTCCCTATGTGGCTATTTTAAGACAATTATTATAGAATCACATTGCTTGATTTCGAATAAAAAGCACATTCAAAAGATGTGTCCACACGCTAGGTCAGAAGGCGGAGGAGGAGCAGCCTGCCCCGCTTCTTCTGGCGGGGAAGCAATCCCTCCAGGCAGTCAGGCCACCTGTTTTAAAAGGGAGCTTTTATTATCTGCCCTGCTGTTCTTACATTTGGAAAATTTAAAAATCATTCAATTAAATAAATTATCATGATTGAGCTGGTAAACAAAATGTTCGTTGAAAAGTATGGTGGAAAACCCCTGATCGTCCGTTCGCCGGGCCGTGTAAATATTATAGGAGAACACACCGATTACAATGAAGGTTTTGTTTTGCCTGCCGCTATTGATAAGGCTGCGTACGTTGCCATCTCGTTGCGCAACGATGGCGGGATACATTTGTATGCGCATGATCTTAAAGAATCCTTCTCAACGGCTGTAAGCGATCTGAAACCGGTGGGCGATGTTAGCTGGCCGAATTTCATTTTAGGTGCTGCGGCGCAATTTCCAAAAATGGGCATATTATTAAAAGGCTTTAATGCTGTTTTAGCAAGTGATGTGCCTATTGGCGCGGGCCTGTCGTCGTCAGCCGCAATTGAATGTGCTACCGTTTTTGCTTTGAACGAACTGCTGCAGACAAATCTTGATAGAGTTGAAATGGTGAAAATGGCTCAAAAGGCCGAGCATGAATACGCCGGGGTAATGTGCGGCATCATGGACCAGTTTGCATCGATGATGGGCAAGCAGGACCATGTAATAAAACTGGATTGCCGTTCACTTCAATACGAATATGTGCCTTTTAAACTGGACGGTTTAAAAATATTGCTGTTGAATACAAATGTGAAACATTCACTCGCTTCGTCAGAATACAATACCCGGAGATTGGAATGTGAGCAGGCAGTAAAGTGGGTGCAGGAATCTGTGCCTGGCGTAAATTCTTTAAGAGATGTAACCGAGGCAATGCTGGATGCATATGTATTGCCCAAAGACAAACTGATAGACAGCCGCAGCCGGTTTATTGTTCAGGAAATTGACCGGCTTGTAAAAGGATGCCAGGACCTGCAACACGGTGATATAAAAGCGCTTGGCAAAAAGATGTTCCAGACACACGATGGCTTGAGTAAAATGTATGAAGTTAGCTGCAAGGAACTGGATTGGCTGGTAGATGCTGTAAGAAGCAATGATGCGGTAATCGGCAGCCGTATGATGGGTGGCGGATTTGGCGGCTGCACCATTAACCTGGTGAAAGAAGCCGCCATAGACGAACTGGTGGCAGCTTTAAAACCTGCATACAAAGAAGCCATGAATTTGCCCTTGACGCACTATGTAGCCTCTATCGAAAACGGTACAGAAATAATTCAATAAAATATGCTTGATTTAACGGAGCACTCTCATACCCGGGTAAATATTTTCGCAACAATTTTTATTCTTTGATCAACCTGCCCGAACGAATTCAGACGGCTGGCATACGTGCCTGCCCGCTTTGGTAACCAGCGCCAGGCAACCACAGAAAAATTGTTTTGAGATTTTAGATAAAAAACAATTCTTTGCATTTATAATTGATCATCGTTTTTTAAAACTTAACTGCCATTATGAGTACATTAGATACCAAAGACTACCTGGTTTTTCTGTTATATTTTATTATTGTCTCCGGCTATGGCTATTGGGTATATAGCCGAAAAAAGAAAGCATCCATATCCGCCTCGCACGATTATTTTTTGGCCGAAGGTTCTTTAACATGGTGGGCAATCGGTGCATCATTAATTGCTTCCAACATTTCGGCGGAGCAATTTATTGGTATGAGCGGCAGCGGTTTTAAAATGGGACTGGCGATCTCTACCTACGAATGGATGGCCGCCGCAACGCTCATGATCGTTGCCATATTTTTTATTCCGGTTTATCTGAAGAATAAGATTTATACCATGCCGCAGTTTCTACATCAGCGGTACAATGGAACGGTCGCAATGATCATGGCGGTGTTTTGGTTGTTACTCTATGTGGTAGTAAACCTCACTTCAATTTTATACCTGGGAGCATTGGCTATAAACAGCATCTCGGGCATAAACACCACTTTATGTATGTATGTGCTGGCCATTTTTGCCATCTTCATTACGCTCGGCGGCATGAAGGTAATTGGCTACACCGACGTTATCCAGGTTTTCTTTTTAATATTGGGCGGATTGGTGACCACCTATCTTGCCTTGAACCTGGTATCAGAAAAATTTGGCGGATCGGGTGTTGTTGATGGCTTTAGAATTATGTCTGCACAGGCCAACGACCATTTTCATATGATTTTTGAACAAGACAATGAGAACTATATGGACCTGCCGGGCCTCACGGTTTTAATTGGCGGTATGTGGATCGTAAACCTGAATTATTGGGGATGTAACCAGTATATCACCCAGAGGGCATTGGGCGCCGATCTCAAAACTGCCAGGGGAGGGCTTTTGTTCGCCGCTATTTTAAAGTTGCTCATGCCGCTGATCGTAGTGGTGCCGGGAATTGCCGCCTACGTATTGCATCAAAATGGCTCCTTTCAAACAGAAATGATGCAGGAGGGCGAATTGAATCCCGACAAAGCATACCCGGTATTACTGAATTTATTACCTGTTGGCTTAAAGGGCGTGGCCTTTGCCGCTTTAACTGCAGCCATCGTGGCATCGCTTGCAGGCAAAGCCAATAGTATCTCCACCATATTTACTTTAGACATTTATAAAAAGAGATTAAGGCCCGATGCCGATGAAAAGAAAATGGTGCAGGTCGGAAAAATTACGGTGGTCGTAGCAATGATATTGGGCGTAATTATCGCCCCTTTACTGGGTATCGACAAAAAAGGCGGGTTTCAATACATACAGGAGTACACCGGTTTTGTAAGCCCCGGCATTTTTGCCATGTTCATTTTAGGTTTCTTCTGGAAGAAAACTACCTCTAATGCGGCCCTGTTTGCAACCATAGGTGGTTTTGCTTTCTCCCTGTTTTTTAAGTTTATACCCGGTGTTATAGATCTTTCTTTCCTTGGTCAATTTGGTTTTGCCAAAGCAAATGCCGATGGCATCTATGAAATTCCTTTCTTAGACAGAATGGGTTTTGTGTTTATGATCTGCATTTTAGGAATGGTGATCATCAGCTTATTTGAAACCAGCAGAGGCGTAAAAACCAATGGTCTGGAAATAGACAGTAAAATGTTTAAAATGAACCCTGGCTTTGCAGTAGGCGCACTACTGATATTTGGTGTGCTGGCGGCATTGTACACAATTTTCTGGTAGGCATAGCTTAACCAACTTTATTGAAATACGCAAACATTCCATGCCCCGGGGGCATGGAATGTTTGCGTTATAGACTTACCTATTTCTTTTCCATCCCACTATTGTTGGGGGGCACTGCTATTCATATTCGGATTGGGCTCAAGTATATCAACTCTTTTTTTGAGCGCTATTATTAGTTTTTCCTGATTATCAATTAGTATACCTTGCCTGGCAATTAGTATATCCTGGTTGGCAATTAGTTTATCCTGGTTGGCAATTAGTTTGGCCTGAACCTGCAACTGTTCTTGCTGAAGTCGCATAACTAAATCTTTATCAATCATTGCAGCAATTTGCGCCTCTATATGCAATATTCAAAGAAATATTAATGCACATTTATTAGAAAATGTTAACATCTGGCTAAACAGTTACCGGAATTTTCGCCAATATTTATGATAAAATAATAACTGAACTTTTGCAAACTGCATCACGCTGTTAGCCATTGCTTATTTCATTTAGCCGAAATTGCGGCACAAAGCCTTTATAATGAAATATACTTTAGTATTGCTATACCTGTTTGCATTTATAACCTGCGCAGCTCAGACCCGCAAATCCACGCCAGATAATTGGCGAATTGCCCTTGAGCGCAAGGATGGTAAAGAAGTTGTTTTTTTATTGGAGCAAAAAATGGAGAAAGGCAAAACAGTCTTCTATGTTGTAAATGCCGGGGATAGAATTAAAATAACTGATGTTAAACAGGTGCATGATTCATTATTCTTTACGTTGCCGGCTTTTGAAGCCAGTTTTAGGATGAGAAAGAATGCAGACGGCAGTTTGGGCGGAACCTTTATTAAAAACACATCCGGCAGTCCTCAATATTGGCCCGTTTACGGTCAGCCAAATAATAAAGTACGTTTTAAACAAAGCCAGGGCAATGCACTACACAATCTTACAGGTAAATGGAATGTGGATATTACCAGGGCGAATGGCACCTTGCGAAAGGCTGTCGCCGTATTTAAACAAACAGGCAATAAACTTACCGGAAGCTTTTTAACGCCTTCGTCAGATTACCGCTTTTTGGATGGGATTGTTACAGGCGACTCACTCAAATTATCAGGTTTTGATGGAGATAATGAACACCTGTTTGAAGCAAAGATTGAAAGTGATCAACATATTTCAGGTGGCGTATTTTACAACGGTTTTACCGGAAAAGAAACCTGGACAGCCAAAAAAGATTCAACGGTCGCATTGCCTACAATAAGTGACCCTACAAGGCTGCGCGAAGGGCAAACCAAACTAAATTTTACGTTCAGCGATCTTAACGGACAGCCGGTTTCAATAAACGATGAAAAATATAAAAATAAGGTGGTGGTTGTGCAGATCTTCGGCAGTTGGTGTGCCAACTGTTTAGATGAAACCCGGTTTCTTTCAGATTATTATAACCGCAACAAACCAAACGATGTAGAAGTGATTGCCCTCGCCTACGAATACACTACGGATGTAGCGCGTTCTAAAAAGAGCATAGAAAAGTTTAAAAATTTATTTGACGTACGTTACCCAATGCTCATAACCGGGGCAACCGCGGGCGACGATATGAAGGCCGAAAAGACTTTGCCCCAGCTTACGGCCATAAAATCGTTTCCGACTACCATTTTTGTTGATAAGAAAGGAAAGGTAGCCGACATACACACCAACTTTTAT
>JBBRCW010000419.1:0-5248 GCA_038204535.1 Chitinophagales bacterium
TTTGCTGCAGAAAAAGTTGCCCGATGTTGGGTATACCGATACGGTGCAACTGATTGCTCATTGCCCGTTTGCAGACAGGGATCTTTCGTTGTTTGATACAGATGCCGAAGCTTATCACCAGTTAATCCGAGACATTATATCGCAGCAAAAATTTTCGACCCAACTGGTATTAAAAGCAACCGAAGTGAAGCGGTTATTTGTTGATGGCGGTTTCAGCAAAAATGGAATTTACATGAACCTGCTGGCAATTGCTTTTCCGCAACTGGAAGTCTATTCTGCTTCTATGGCACAGGCAACCTCTATGGGGGCAGCGCTCGCCATACACAACAACTGGAATACGCAACCTGTACCCGGCGATATAGTAGAGTTGAGATTGTATGCAACGGGACAGCAAGCCGTAGTTTAATATTGAATGGTAATGGCCATCGCGAACTTTCATTTAGACCGCATTTCCAAAAAGCATAATAGATTTTACCCATTGTCATTGCCTATAGTTTTCGTAAACCTGAACTTGCTTCAGGATTTCTTTAAGGATACCGGGTGAAAATACAGGGGCTGCTGAAATGAATGCAGCAGGACGCCTCGCTTGACTTTGGTTTATCCAATTATGTAAATGACAATGAAACAATACCCTTAAATAAAAATTGATGAAACTAAGCTACAACCCTTCGTACCCTGGTATTGATGACCTGATAAAGAAAGCAAAAAGTAAGGTGCCGAAGTTTGCTTTTGAATATCTGGATGGCGGGTGTAACGAAGATGTAAACCTGCATAAGAATACTGCCGAGATAAGGCAAGTAGAATTGAAGCCCTATTATCTTACCAAACATACCGGCTCTGATATGAAGACCGAATTGTTCGGGCATGTTTATGATGCCCCATTTGGTATTTCGCCCATCGGGTTGCAGGGCCTGGTATGGCCCAATGCGCCGGAGATACTTGCCAAAGCGGCAGCAAAGCACAATATCCCATTTATATTAAGTACGGTAAGTACCTCCAGCATTGAAAGAATAAGCGAGGTAACCGAAGGCAAAGCATGGTTTCAGTTATATCACCCGGCAGACAATGCTGTTCGCGACAGCATCATAAAAAGAGCAGAAGCAGCGCATTGCCCTGTATTGGTTATTTTATGCGATGTACCAACGTTTGGATTTAGACCACGCGACATTAGAAATGGATTGGCCATGCCGCCGAGAATGTCGGTAGCAAACATTCTGCAGATAATGGGCAGGCCCGAGTGGGCATTAAAAACGCTGATACATGGGCAACCGGCTTTTGAAACAATGAAGCAGTATATGCCAAAAGGCCTGAACATGAAACAGCTTGGACTGTATATGAACAAGACTTTTTCGGGCAGGCTAAACGAAGAAAAGATTGCACCCATCAGAGAAATGTGGAAGGGCAAACTGGTATTGAAGGGTGTTGCCAGCGAAGAGGATACGGCCCTGGCAATCAAATTGGGTTTAGATGGTATCATTGTTTCGAACCATGGCGGCCGGCAGTTAGATGCAGGACAATCTACCATCAAATGCTTGCCATCCATAGTAGAAAAATACAAAGGCCAATTAAAAATAATGATAGACAGCGGCCTGCGGTCGGGACCGGATGTGGCAAGAGCTTTAGCCTGCGGCGCTGATTTTACCTTTATGGGCCGCACCTTTATGTACGGTGTGGGTGCATTGGGCGACCAGGGTGGAGACCACACTATAAACATTTTGAAACTGCAGCTACAGCAGGTAATGGATCAGATTTGCTGCAAAACGGTCGCTGAATTTCCGGGCCACCGGGTTTAAAGATCAAATCAATTTGATTGCATTTTATTGAAGGAGAGCAGCCGGTCGATTCCGTGTAGAAATAAATACCTTCGCGGTCATTTATGCGCTCACCCGACAAATCAAGTTCCGACAAAAAGCCACCCGGCATATTTTCTCTCCTGAAACCTTACAAGGGTTTTGTGGCTTTGTTAATTTTTTTCGCACTTTTAAGTAATGGCCTTAATTTATGGCTGCCAACAATCATTGCCAATGGCATTGATACTTATACCCATCAACAGTTTACCTATGGCACCATCATCAGGCAATTTTTGCTGGCGACCTTTTTAGTATTTGTTTTTACCTGGCTGCAAACCTTTATTCAAACATATGCCTCCGAAAAGGTGGCGAGCGATCTGCGGTCCAAATTATCCGAAAAAATTTCGAACCTCAGTTTTTCCGCGCTTGAGCAGGCAAATCCTTCTAAACTGCTCACCAATCTTACCGCCGATGTTGACTCCATAAAGATGTTCGTTTCGCAGGCGGTTGTTTCCATCGCCTCCTCGTTATTCATCATTGTGGGTGCCAGTATTTTATTGCTTTCCATCAACTGGAAGCTTGGTTTGTGCGTAATGGCTATCGTGCCCATTATCGGCACTGCCTTTTATTTGGTATTAAAAAAAGTAAGGGCGTTGTTTGTAAAGAGCCGCGAAGTAATTGACCGGCTAAACAAGGTGATCAGCGAAAGTATTTTGGGCGCAGCGCTTATACGGGTGGTTAATTCGCAGCAACTGGAATACAATAAGTTTTTAGAAGCCAATACACAGGCAAAGTCGCTGGGGCTTTCCATACTAACCTTATTTGCTGGTTTAATACCAGTCATTGTGTTTACAGCGAATATGGCTGGCCTGTCCATCTTAATACTGGGCGGCCATTATGTAATTACCGGCAGCATGTCGCTGGGCAGTTTTGCCGCGTTCAACAGCTACCTGGCTATGCTTATTTTCCCCATATTGGTAATAGGTTTTATGAGCAACATTATGGCCCAGGCCTCCGCGTCGTACAAGCGCATCAGCGTGATGCTGCATTCGCCGGAGTTGACGCATACCGGTGAAATTGCCGGCGTACTTACCGGCGATATTGAATTAAAAGAGGTGGGCCTTTTGTATGAACAAAAGCCCGCTTTAAAAAATATAAACCTGCAAATAAAACCCGGATCACGCATTGCAGTAATTGGACCAACTGCCGCCGGAAAAACCCAGTTATTGTATTTGCTAACGGGATTGGTAAAACCTTCATCGGGCCAAATAACCTTTGACGGCCATGCGATTGATGATTACAATAAAGAAAGTTTTTACAGCCAGGTAGGCTTTGTTTTCCAGGACAGCATTGTGTTTAATATGAGCATCAGGGAGAATATTGCTTTCAGCGATACGGTAACGGATAAGAAGCTGCAAAAGGCTATTGAAACGGCTGAGCTGAATGACATGATCAACCGGATGCCAGAGGGATTGAACACTATTGTTTCTGAACGCGGATCCAGTTTATCGGGCGGCCAAAAGCAACGCATCATGCTGGCCCGCGCACTGGCTATTGAACCTAAAATATTATTGCTCGATGATTTTACCGCCAGGGTAGATCAAAACACCGAGCGGAAAATTTTACAAAACGTACACCGCAATTACCCGGGGCTTACACTCATTTCGGTTACTCAAAAGATCGCCGCCATAGAGCAATACGACCAGATAATTGTATTGATGGAGGGAGAAGTGGTGGCTACCGGCAAACACGAAGACCTGATAAAGACCAATGTTGATTATATACAGATATTTAATTCGCAGCAGAGCACCAGTAATTACGAGGTAATGTCGAATGCATGATTTATGTGGTTTAAGCGCCGTCATGCTGTTTAAGAAAGTTTGCCGCAGCTATTCGCAGAATTTGTCCGCGGATTTTCGCAGTGGGATGAATAAAAATCAGCGTAAAAGATCAGACAGAAGTCCTTTAAATAGAAAGCTTGAGGTGGATAACAGCGGGCTCTTTTTTGAATTCATTTAAATGGCAGATCTTATTTTAAAAATGAACTATAACATAAACCAGTTATCGGCACAGCATCAAAAAACATCCACTTTACAAGGTGTGAAAAAGCTGTACATACTGATCGCTCACGAAAAGAAAAACCTGCTGGTGGCTTTCGCAGCCATTATTGTTAATTCGGCGCTGCAACTGGCAGGCCCGTTATTGATTGGCCATGCGGTAGATGCCTACATCGCCACCAAACAGTTTAACGGGGTTTTGATGATAGGTGGCATTTTATTGTCCATGTACCTGCTGGCCCTGGTGACCAGTTACCTGCAAACCAAATTAATGGGCAGTGTAGGCCAGCGGATGTTATTTACCCTGCGAAACGCCTTGTTTAATAAACTACAGGAGCTGCCGGTTGCCTTTTTTAATTTGAACAAAGCAGGTGATCTTATTTCCAGGCTGAACAACGATACCGACAAGATCAACCAGTTTTTTTCGCAATCGCTCATGCAGTTTATAGGTGGCATAATGACCATGACCGGCGCCGGTATTTTTCTGTTATCCATCAACATAAAACTGGGTGCCGCTACATTAACGCCTGCTTTAATGATCCTGTTTTTTACCATGATCGCTTCGCCGTGGGTAAAAAGAAAGAATGCGACTAACTTAAAAAGTGTGGGCGCCATGAGCGGCGAAATACAGGAAAGCCTCAACAACTTCAGGGTGATCGTTGCCTTTAACCGTCGTGATTATTTTCGCAATCGTTTCAACGAAGCCAATAAGCATAATTATTCAACAGCTATTGGCGCGGGTATCGCCAACAATATTTTTTTACCGGTATTCGGGCTATTCAGCAGCATTGCCCAACTGATTGTGCTGGCCCTGGGCATATACCTGATAGTGCAAGGCGAATTCAGTATTGGATTACTGGTAAGTTACCTTGCCTATGCCACCAACTTTTATAACCCGCTGCGGCAGTTGGCGGCCTTATGGACCACCTTTCAGGTGGCCATGGCAGGGTGGGACAGGATATCTCAAATTCTTTCGTTGAAATCTGACCTGGTGAATACTTCGGCCGCTACAACCGAAGTAGCCGGGTCGCGGCTGACTTTCAAAGATGTTTCATTTGAATACCAGGCAGGGGAGGAGATTTTGCACCATGTAAGTTTTGACATGCTGCCGGGTAAAACCTATGCACTGGTTGGCCCAACGGGGGGAGGAAAAACGACCACTGCCTCGCTCATCGCCCGTTTATACGACCCCAACAGGGGAACCGTTTTGCTGAACGGCCGCGACATTCGTTCGTACACCGCCGAAGAGCGAACACAAAAAATTAGTTTTATTTTACAGGAGCCCATACTGTTTAGCGGAACCGTAAAAGACAACCTGCTGTATGCCAACGAGCAGTTATTGCAGCACGATAAATCTGCATTGGAAAGGGTGATCAAAGAAGCAGGCCTTGAAAAATTGCT
>JBBRCW010000420.1:0-5245 GCA_038204535.1 Chitinophagales bacterium
CACCTGTCACATAAGATAAAACTACTAATTTAAAGTGGTTTTTTAATTTGTAAAGTAATACCTTCATTCGGTATAGGGCTTACAATTTCGGTAACTTCAATCTGCTATGAATTACAAAAAATACTATATTGTTGATGATGATGCTGAAGATAGAGATCTCCTTATTGAGGCCCTAGGCACTATTGATAAAGGAGGCCGGTGCTTTACTGCAAAGAACGGCGAGGAGGGCCTTCAAAAACTGACAGAAGATGTAATTCCATTGCCCGATTTTATTTTTTTAGACTTAAATATGCCCCGGCTGAATGGCAAACAATTTTTGATTGAAATAAAAAAGCTCCAAAGGTTCAGCCATATACCAGTCATTATCTATACCACTTCCAAGAATGCGAAAGACAAGGAAGAGATGAAACAATTAGGCGCCCTATATTATATAACCAAGCCTGACGGATTTGACGAAATTTGTACTGCATTGCTGGCCGTTTTTTCCCTAAAGAGGGCTGCTGTTTGATTTGTTCAACCAAAGTGCAGGTTTCCATACGTAAATGCAAACAAATAGCACAGCTATAACATCCATTGCATTTGTAGTTTCCCCACACAAGGACACATAGCTGAAATGATGTTTTGAAGTTTGTTGGTGTTCCTGCAGCCGCGCCGGCGAATGGTGTTGTCACCTTCACCCTGCAGCGTGGGCGGTTACTTAAGAAAGCCCTTGGTGACAATACCAACGGCGACGGAGTTCTCCTCCATCTCCGCGAGGAGTTCCGACAGCCATCGGAAGTTATGAGGCGGCACTTAGTTTGTGCTGCTGGGGTCTCAATGCTAAGCCTTTCCCCGGCATTCGCAAGAAACACACCGCGGGTTCCCTGTCACCACACATCGCAAGGAGACCCCACAGGGACAAAGAGCATATCCGGGCATTTTTTCGTATAACTGAATTGTTTACATTTGAAATGAATAATACATAATGAGTGCCCTCATCAACCCCTTTAAATGAGGTCTTGAGTGGCAAACTTAATAAGCGGTAAGCTTTACTAATTTATAAAAAACAGTTAAACGATACTATTTTGTACTGGACAATCCAAGCCAGTGCCGAAAGGGTTAAGATATGTTCTTACAAAGGACCTCGCCCAGTGATATATAGTGATTAATTAAGAAAAATCAGCACCCGCAACTGATTCAATACAACCTAACCCATAGCAAGCGTAAGCATGAAAAAACTTTCTTCAAGCGCTGTTACACTGTGGGGCACCCCTTTTCTTATTGTTTATTGCTTTTAGTGAGTTCTTCTACCAATGCTGCCGACACTTCATCTGAAGATATGCCGTAGCCATTAACGAGGGTGCCTTTTACGTTAAACGTAGCAGATGAAATCGCATAGACAATAGACTCGTCGGCAGGATTTGATTCACCTTCGAAGCGATACACTTTATCAATCTCAAAATCATCAGGTGATAGAACCGCATTCGTTTGATGACAGATAATACAATCGTCCTTACTATTAAAGTCGAGCAAATAACCGTCCTGTTTTAAACCATTAAGTGTCTGTGATAAGGTTCCGTAACTCTCTTTCATTTCTATTTGGTTTTAATACTCGTAAATATCGGCTATCCAACTATCTCGCCGCCGATAACTTCCACTTTAACATTTTCCAGACTTTTATCAATCAAAATCTGGCAGGCAAGACGAAAATTTTTTTGTGAGATGCCTGCTTTGTACAAGGTTCTTTCTTCATTTCTATCTAAGGTATTTGCTACGTCAGGCAGCCCTTCTATTTTTACAATACAGGTGCCGCATCGTCCCAGCCCTTTACATTCACCAAAGTCTTCAAGATAAATCTTGTCATTCAATAGCGTCATTAAATTGCGGTATTCCCGTTCGTAGGTTTCGAGTGCAAATTCTTCTCCCTCCCAAAAGGCAGTAAATTCTATGCGCTTTCTACTCATTGTCTCACTTTTTAAACGCCCAAAATTCATCGGCAAAATCATCCTTTAACGTTTCATGCTTTTCATTTAGCTGCCTGCCTATGTACTCTAATTGTTCATTCGTTAGTGTGTGTTCAAGATGCGAAAACAGTTCTCTTTCTTCATAACGCACATGGGCATCTACCAAATCTGCCAGTGCCGCCAATTGTACTTTAGCCTCATCTCCCGAATTTTGCAATGCTTCAATCGTTTCCCTAATCTGTATATGTTCCCTCAGCGCCCGTTGCACCTTTTCATCCTTTACAGGTAAAAACAATATTGTTTCTTCCTCCAGAAAGTGTGGAAGCATGTGCTGTTGCCAGAAGTATTGAACATAACTTAACATTCGGTCGCCTGCAACCCCATGTTTCAAACCTGTTCTTATTTTCCAGCAAAACAACAAAGTGGCGTGATGATCTTTGGATAAACTTACGATATGCGCATTGCGTTTGATGGGTTTGTTTTCCATATTTTTTAATGTGAAGAAGAGACGTTATTCTGTTCACCTGACCAACGTCTGTTTTCTTGTTTAAGAACTTTTTTATAACAATTGCGTGGTTATGCTATTCATCTTTGAGGCCATAAACCAAAGTCGTGTTTGTTGCTTATCAGTTCTGAAAAAATTGTGTGATTAAATAATAGATTGCCCATCCTCCAAAAATGATGTGCCCAATCCAAACCCAGCCCGGAATACTCCTCGGTGTTTCACTTCCTTCAATTAAAAACACCTTCTGATCGCCTTTTCCGTATGCGCTGATCATAACCGGAATAACGCCATCCACCACCTCATTTTCTTTTAATCCCTCTACAGTAATATCCGGTCCGTTGCGCACCGTGAAAGGAATTTTTCGTACACCTTCCACACCGCTGGGGTCCTTACTCACTATGCGCAAATAATGTTCGCCATCCACCAGTTTGCGGGTATCCAGTTCAAAATTAATAGGTGATTTAAATGAGCCTACAGGCTGCAATTCATCATCTATAAAAATGATCACTGTGCTCTTGTCTTCCATTTTATGCTTCATTTAAAATGCTTCTTTTAATATGATTCATATTTTGTTCGCCTGGATGTAACACCCATTTTATAGTGTAAAAAAGCGTAGCCACCACTATTAATACCGTTGCCCACACATATACATAATCCCAGTTGCTGTCCGGGCCGGTTCCATGCGTAATGCCACGAAGCACCGCAGGTTGCTTTTTTTCACACGCGTCACATGCAAAAGCTGCTTGCTGAACAATCGCCAGGCAAATGATAATTGCTAATTGTTTCATGGTTCGTTTTTTTTCATGACAATGGTTTTTATTAAACAGGGAATATGCTCTGCCCGGTACGATGTTAACTTAATTGGCTTACTACTCTGCCGGTGTTTTTAATTTTATTAGTTCCATTAATTTTTTTATTTCGTCGGCTTTTACTTTTTTAGCACTGTTGCCCCAACTTGTTTTTTCATGGTTCATAATGGCAGCCACTTCTTCAGGCGACAAATTGTTATTGGTGCCTATAGCTGGCATTGGTGGAAATCCTTCCTTTACTCTGCCGCTGTAGCCGTTCATTATAACGGTTACCATAGTTTCAACATCATCGTCCAATACTATTTTACTTTCCTTTAAAGATGGAAAGGCACCCTGTAAACCCTCACCATTTTGCTGGTGACAGCTTTGGCAATTTGCAGCGTAAAGCGCAGTTCCATCCAGTTCCTGCATCGCCTCGCCATCAGCTACAGCTTTCTTTTCTTTTTTGTATAAAAATTCCGGGCTGAGCGTTCCGTCGGGTAACTTAATTTGTTTTAATGCCTGCAGGTAAGCCACCAGTTGTAATGCTTCTTTTTTGGCTACTACTTTGCCCTTTTCTCCTTGCATAAATTCTACAGGTATGTTTACCACTACGTCACCTTTAGCAGGCTTTTCTTTTATTTCAAACATCCACGTGTATGCAGGCATTATGGATTGCTTTACTACTATACGGGGATTGAATAAGTGTACTAAATGCCAGTCAATACTGGGCTGGCGTGTACCAATGGAGGCAAGGTCGGGTCCGGTACGTTCGGTGCCCATTAACGTAGCCGTGTTTCGCCAAACATCGGTGCGATGATTATCCGCATAATCCGCTGCAATGCTGGGTCGTTCGCCCCACATCTTATCCATATCAACATTTCTTACCTGCTGTGTATGGCACGCCACGCAACCATTTGCCACATACAAAGCTTTTCCTTGTAGTGCATCGCCGCTTAAAGGTTTAGCCTGTGGCAACGGTGCATTATTTTTTTGATTATGCAATGCCGGTACAATAGCTACCAGTATAGTTAAGAAAACAAATAAACCCAGTGCGGTTAAAAAAAGCTTTTTATGATCATTAAAGTATTCCATAATAAAATATCGTTCGGTGTTTATTTGGTAATTCAGGATTTAAACAGCTAGTATTATTTTTTTTTGAGCCGGTCTTCTTCATGTTATTCAGCTTTTCTTGCGTCGCACTTGTTAGCGGCAACGCTTTTGTGGTACGAATACAGTTACACTACATTCCGGCCTTTGCGGAACTTGTACATTTTTTTCGCTGTTCATCTTTTTTTTAACCGCAGAGAAAGACATGAGTTTTTCGCAGAGTAAACAGAGAAAAACTCTGTGTGTATTTCTCTGGTGTTTTCTGTGGTTAATTTTTAGTTCAATATTGTTCTAACCGTACAAGTGAGCCCCGCCGCGGCGGGGACGATGTTGAAAAAGGATATAAAGTCAGCTACAAAAAAATATAGCAACCTTCATTTACCTTTTTCTCAATTTGCAGAGATGATGATTTAAAACGCTGCGTCATTGCGAGGTACGAAGCAATCCTGCAAAATCAGGTTAACTGGATTGGTTGGGGATTGCTTCGCCAAGTTACACAAGGCTCGCAATGACGGTTGCCATTCATAACTCATAACTCATCATTCATAATTCATCATTCATCATTCATCATTCATAACTCATAACTAATAACTCTTCATTCAACATTCAACATTTAAAATAACTACTGCACATCCACCAGCTCAACGTCTTCCTGCTCCAAATTTTTTAATGCTGCTTCCTGTATATTTATCACATTTCTCGGCGCTATCATTTTATACATATTGAAGGCAAATACCAGGTGCGAAACCCACATCAACGTACCGCCTATAGCTCGCCATAGCCAATAGGGCGCCATCATGGAAACAGTATCAATAAACGCTTTTCCATCCTGCCACATTAAGCCTTTTATGGTTCCGCCAATCATTAAAGGCACGCTATAAAACAGCAAACCAATAAAG
>JBBRCW010000421.1:0-5243 GCA_038204535.1 Chitinophagales bacterium
TTCTAATGGCCGCCCGCAGCCATTGGCACATCCAGATCGTCTGCCGGTATAACTGCCTTTATAAACAACGTTGCCGTTGCTGCCAATAATAAAAATACACCTGCAAAAGTGATCGCCTTACCAGGATCGTTTCCTAAAAAATTCTTTAAAACAAATCCAAAAGTCACGTTTTGCAAGATCATAGGTATAACGATCATCATATTGATGATGCCCATATAAACCCCGTATTTTTCTTTGGGTATATCGCCCACAACCATAAGGTATGGAACACCCATCATACTCGCCCAGGCAATACCAAAGCCCGTCATCGGGGCAAACAAAAGGTATTTGTTTTCAATCGTGGGAAAAATAACCAGCCCGATACCGGCCATTAGTAAACAAAATGCACCCATTTGGGGCTATATTTCTTTGCCAACCCTACTAAGGCAAAAGCAGACAGGAACGTTACAATGTTATACCAGCCATTTACCAAACCGGTCCAGCCCACGGCCTCTTCGTACAACTCCTTATTTTCAGACGGACTGGTTTTCCAAACCGATTGGGCGATACTCTTGGAGGCATTTTGCCAATAACAGAATAAGGCATACCATTGAAAAAGATAAACCAACGCCAATTGCCACATCACCTTTGGCATATGATTTATTGAATGAAATATTTCTTTAAATGGGCCAATGAAACCTCCCTTTTGCGCCTTTAAATGCGCCAGTTCCTCCGGTGTGGGCGGTATTTCTTTTGTTTTATAAATAGACCATCCCACCGAGGTTATTGAACATATTGAACCTAAGAAAAACGAAGCGAATACCCAATAGGGAATACTGCCATGTGTGCCATTAATATGCTTCTGAAAATAAAACAACGAAATGTTTGCCAGCGTAATACCCAGACCGGTAAAAAAGCTTTGAGTTAAGAAGCCTGTAGGCTGTTGACTGGCAGGCAGCTTATCGGCTATCAATGCACGGTAGGGTTCCATGGCCGTATTGTTTGCCGCATCCAGTACCCATAACAAACCGGCAGCCATCCAAAGCGTGCTGCTAAAAGGATATAAAAACAAACAGATACTGCAAAAAAGCGCACCAATAAAAAAGAAAGGTTTACGCCTGCCAAACCTTGGGTGCCAGGTTTTGTCGCTAATGGTTCCGATTAAAGGCTGTATTATTAAACCTGTAACCGGCCCCGCCAGGTTTAATAAAGGCAACTGATCGGGACTGGCCCCCAGGAAGTCGTATATAGGGTTTACAGCACTTTGCTGCAGCCCAAAACTATATTGAATTCCAAAAAAGCCCACATTCATGTTTATGATCTGGGCAAAGGTTAACCGGGGTTTAATTGACATATGCAGGCGGTTAGTTGGTAATTCCTAAACAAAAAATCTGTTAATCTACGTATGGTTAGGGAAATTGGCGAAAAAAAGTCAGGAAAGTTTGTGCGTATGTAACAATTGTTTAAGTTCTTAACCGGTTTTGGTATAAAATTCTCATAGCGCTTACTATTGAAAAACAAAATATTGATACACTTATATATTGTTATTTGAAAATGTGCGCCCTGCCTTGCCCAACCTCTTCGTTTTAAAATAAAGGCCTTCATTCTTTCATTTTATTCTCATGCTTGTCAAATTTCGCTTTAGGACGGCTTCGTTATACCAGGTTCCATTTTTATAGTTGAACGAGTATGGCATTAAAGATCCAAACTATGCAGGCAAAATTTTTTACCACCTAAGTTTGGCATGGGCGGAATTTTTGAGCATTTATTTATTTTGTTCCGGAAGGCCAGTTTAATACCGTGTCCCCCTTTGAAACCAACCCTTCGCCGACAGCGTAACCTCTTCTTTTCCGGAGACGGGCGTATTCTGAAAATTAAACCCCGGACGACTTGCGCATCCTCATTTATTTTAATATGGAGCTTTTTTAAGCAATATAAAATGAACGCTTGTCGTTTATACGCCTATATCCTTTAATCCAATACTTGTGAAAAAGACAACCCATTTTTTGAGGTTTAATAACGATATTCCATTTCGTTTAAACCCTGTAACCAGGCACTACAGCATCCAGGCCGGAAACAACATGCTCACAATGCCTTATGTTCTCACCTTAAGGCTTAAACGTTACCTAAAAGGAAACCTCTCTCCTACGTCGTTGCAATTAATTGAATGGTATGATAACTTGCCGAAAGGAGAAAAATCGCTGGTATCGATCCACCCAATTCTTACGGATTCAGAATCTTAAGTAAGGAAATACCAACGATAAATACGTACCTGTTCCTACAGCTTTCTGCTGTTTTGTTTTCTGCTTTTTCCCAGACGCACCTTATGTAAAACGCTCCCGGCATTTTAACCATTGGCCTGTATTACTAATTCTCTAAAATAGCTGACGATACACTATTTTAGCATCCAGTTCAAAATCTGAAACTTTTTATAAATGCCGCATTTTAGCTGGCACAGGATTTATAGTGAACCATTTAATCCGGTCCTTTTTTGATTGGTGTAGAATATACCTATTAAATACCTGAACAAACCCTTTAAAACATGACATATTGTTTAGGTATTAAAGTAAGAGAAGGACTTGTAGGCATAGCAGATACCCGTATAACTTCTGGAACTGATACCAGTGTTAAAGTAAAAATGCTCACGATACAAAAAGACAACTTTTGCCTTTTTGTTATGACCAGCGGTTTACGCTCAATAAGAGACAAAGCGATCGTGTATTTTAATGAAACGATCGCCGCAAGCGAGTACAATAAAATGTACATGGCTGTTAATGCTTTTGGCGAGCAGGTTCGAAAGGTTGCCAAAGAAGACAAAGGCCATCTTGAAAAAGCGAGTTTTAAGTTTGACTTGCATACCATAATTGGCGGCCAATTAAAAGACGATGAAGAGCATAAGCTTTTCCTGCTATATCCTGAAGGCAACTGGGTAGAATTGGGCTTTGGCGCTCCTTTTGTGCTGGTGGGCAACTCTGGGCATGGCAAGGCCATTTTAAACCGGGTGCTAAGTGAAGAAACAAGTCTTAAAATAGCCCTGAAAGCAGGTTTCTTATCTTTTGATTCTACACGGGTAAGCTCCAACAACGTAGATTTTCCGATAGATGTAGTCATATACGAAAAAGACAGTTTTGTGTTAACCGAACGACGTTTCGAAAAAAATGATCTTGAATATGTATCCAGCCTATGGGCAGCGCAATTACAAACAGCGCTTAACAAAATTCCCGAAGACTGGATGGAAAGTGTCTTCACTAAAATACCTCAAAAAAAAAATAAATGAAACTGGAGATTGGCGCGGAACTTAAATACAAAATTAATTCGCCCGGCACTATTATATTGAATATTCAGGCATTACGAACTCCGCGCCAAACGGTGTTGGAAGAATCGCTGGTAATAGCGCCCTATATAAAAACTGAAGAATTATCGGGCGATCAGAAAGAAAACAGGCTGATAAGGCTGGAAGTAGAAAATGAAGAAAATATCGATATAACCTATAAAGCAATTGTTGATAATTTTTATCGCGAAACCGACCATAACGACAATCACCAGATAGAAATAGGAAAACTGGATAACACCATAATACCCTACCTGTATCCCAGCCGCTATTGCCAAAGCGATAAATTATTCAGATTCGCGAATACCAAATTTGGCAACATTAACAACCCGTACGAAAAAGTAGTGGCAATGACGGATTGGATAAACGCAAATGTTGAATACCTGAGCGGAAGTACCAATTCTCAGACTTCGGCCTACGATACAGTAACCGAGCTTGCCGGTGTTTGTCGCGATTTTGCCCATCTCGGGATAGCCTTATGCAGGGCTCTAAACATACCCGCGCGGTATTTTACAGGATATGCCTACCAGTTAAGCCCGGCCGACTTTCATGCCTGCTTTGAAGCATACCTTGGCAAAGAGTGGGTTTTGTTTGATGCTACCCGGTTGGTGCCATTAAACGGAATTATTAAAATAGCCACCGGCCGCGATGCAGCAGATACTGCCGTGGCAAGTCTTTTTGGCAGTATTTTAGGTTTAGAGATAAATGTTTGGTGTAATTTATTGGAACAGCCTTTCGAACCGTTCTTTAACAATGCAGTTACAAAGAAAGGGTTATCCTATGAATAATTAATAGAACATGCACTATTATATAATACGTTGATACCGGCAGTTACTATAAACATAGCTACTACCAGCTAACCTTAATATCTTTTATAAAATTGGGGACAATTACAAGGCCAGTTAATTTATAGAACATGATTTTTCGTTTAAATTTAATTTATGGAAGCTTGTTATGAAACTTTATTGACGGTTTTTTCCATTGTAAAAAACGAAACTTCGCCAGAAACTTACCTGTGTTCGGCGCACGAAATAATTTTAAGACATTCGCTGGATTGGTCAACCATCCAAACTCATTTAGGCATGCTGGAAAAAGAAGGTTTAGTAACCATAAAACAACTGGATAAAATGGCGATTAGCTTATCGCCCGAGGGGGTAAAAAAAGCCAGAGCATTAAAAAATAATTTCGTAGTCAGCAATTTTTCATTTTCAAACGAAAAGCCGGCTAACCCAACGGAAAAATCACCAGGGTAAAAATTAGATCCTGGGATACAATTTATTGCATTTTTTACCATTTCCTCAATAGGTGGATTTTACAATTTCTCTCTCCAACCTCTTTATGAAGTCCCAGCCACCTCAAAATAAGTTTTCATTTTTTTTACAATAATAATCCATTGGTAACACACCAACTTGCTTATTTTGAACCTAAAAACGCCACGTATCTTGCCAGCGAATGTGATGACTAATTAAAAAATTTGATAATTTTTTCAGTTTTCCCATTTTACACCGAACTCAGGCAATTCAAGAAAATCAATAAATTCTCTATAAACTTGCTATGTTTATACCACCAAAATTGGTTAAAAACAAATCCGTCGGATTATTTGAGATAGCAAAAGAATCTAAATAAACTGATACTCAACAAGTAAAGAAAATCCAATCCTATATTTTAATTAAATTTCGAATCATTTAAAAACCAGGTTTTCAAGATAATTCTATGAATTTGCCTATCTCCCTGCAAAACATTCTTGCAAACAGCCAAATATGTTATTACACCATCTTAAATAAGACTGGCCATATTTTGTATGCAAATTCTTTTTTAAAAAAGAGCCATCCTTTGCTTTCAATTGCTGGCTCCGGCACCTCTTTCTTACATTTATTATCCGGCGAAGAAAAAGATACATTTACAGCTTTATTGACTGCTGCTGCTAAAACTC
>JBBRCW010000422.1:0-5201 GCA_038204535.1 Chitinophagales bacterium
TGGGTCTTACGCTTATACCAGTAGTTTTACCGGTTATGTTGCCTTACGGTTTTTTGTGGCCACCAATAATATACCGGTTTATTTTGACGATGTTCAGATGATTGAAGAAGCTCCTATAGTTTTGCCAATCGGCTTACTATCATTTAATGCCAATCTCACAGGAAACAATGTATTGCTTAACTGGACCACATCTCAGGAAGTAAACGCAAAAGAATTCGAAATAGAAAAAAGCGCCGATGGAAGAAGCTTTTCCGGCATTGGAACAATTGCAGCTAAAAACGCCAATAATGGATATCATTATTCTTTTACTGATTACAATGTGTTGGATGGTCAATTATACTACCGTTTAAAACTGGTGGATAAAGACGGATCATTTAAATACAGCGAAATAGTGACATTAAGGAAAGCATTAAATGCAGAAACCAGGATAACTGTATACCCTAATCCTGCTAAAGATAATTTACGTGTAAGCTATTCGGCAAAATCTGGTGAAAACGTGACTATTAGTATTTATGATTTACACGGTCGTTTGCTTATTAACAAAAGCCTCAAGGCCATAATTGAGGGTGCCAACTCAGTTGAGCTCGGCGTAAATACATTGAGCAGTGGTATGTATGTGTTGAAAGTAACAGGTAATAAAAATTTAATTAAAACAACCAAAGTTTTTATCCAGAAATAGTAGTGGCCGAACTAAAACCAAGACAAAAGAATTTGGAACCAAAAAGGATGTGATAAGTTTTGATTGCAATTTTTCAGGGCAACACCTGTAACCGTTGAAGCCTTTTCAGATTTTAGTTACCGGATAAAACCGGTAACTAAAATTTTTGCCTCACATTTCTTATATCTCTGTTTAAGGATGCTTCAGATAAAAAAATTTATGTACAATCGTGTAAAAAAAATGGTAAGCTATGGAACAAGTTCTGGTTCACGCACCAGAATATAGAAATGGAGGAACGGGTGAATTTGTAATTGGTGAGAAGAAGTGACAAAATAAAACGTGTTTTATGAAATCAATTAATCGTAGACAATGGCTGAAGCAGGCCGGTATCCTTTCAGCAGGCGCACTGCTTCCTGATTTAATATTTGCTGCAACCAAAAAAACAACTCCAACTATACTGTTGGTATCGGGTTGGCAAGATGTAAACATTGGCGACATAGGACATACACCAGGATTGCTAAATGTGTTTCAAACCTTTGTGCCAAAAGCAACCATTATACTTTGGAAAAAAAGCAACGGTGAAGAAGTGAAAAAGCTGCTGAATGCAAACTTTTCCAAAGTGCAAATACTATATGGAGGAGTAACGGATAACAAGGATGTTGTGAACCCCGAAGTAGCAGAAGCAATGAAGAAAGCCGACATTATGGTTCATGGTTCAGGACCGTTATTGGTAGGGGCGGATAACCTTGCAAGCTGGATAAAACATACCAACAAGCCTTTTGGTGTTTTTGGTACAACACTCGAACGACCAAATGCTGCTCACCAGGCAATCCTGAAGAAGGCTGCTTTCATTTATACAAGAGAAACCCATTCTATAGACCATTTAGAAAAAGCAGGCATACACGGTGATCATGTACAATTTGCGCCGGATGCTACCTTTTATATCAACATCAGGAACGACCAAAAGGCAAATACATTCCTGACGGAAAATAAATTAGAAGATAAAAAGTTCATCTGTGTTATTCCCCGTTTACGCTACACACCTTATCATCTTTTCAACGCCAATAAAAATGGATGGAACGAACAAAAGATTAAGCAGGTAGAAGAGACCAATGAAAAGTACAAAGAGGTGGACCATGCAAAATTAAGAGAGGCGATGATAGCATGGGTGCGTGAGACAGGAAACAAAGTATTGGTTTGTCCGGAGATGACATACCAGGTGGGCATTATGGATGAACTTTTGATTGATCCGTTGCCTGCTGATGTAAAACCGTTTGTAATAAAGCGTGGCTATTGGTTGCCCGATGAAGCAGCTTCTGTTTATGCAAAGGCCAGATCGGTAGTGAGCTTCGAATGTCATTCACCCATTATTGCTGCTGCCAACAACGTCCCCTTCTTTTACCTGCGTCAGCCGGAAGATACCATCAAGGGCCAGATGTACTATGACCTCGGTTTCAACAACTGGATTTTTGAAATTGATAAAACAACCGGGAAACAGTTAGCAGATGCGCTACGTAACCAATGGACGAACAAGCGAACTTCTACAGCATACCTTAGGAAAGGAATGAGCAACATTGACAACATATACAAGGAACGATGTGCTGCTATGATGTTAGCCGTAAAGAAATAGGGTAATAATAATTAAATCAATTAATAGTATTTGTAACGCAGCAGGTATTGGCCGATGAAGTTCTTGAATTGCTAAGTCAAAAGAAATTAAATCAAAATACGCCGATGAAACTAACTTATTGTTTGCCAGTAATATTAATTTTTGCTGGTTCTTTTTTCTCTATTGTAAGTGCTCAACAGCAGACATTGGCAAACTCAGAAAAACGAGCACTTTGTTTATCGGATGATAATTGGAAAAAATTTCCTGTACACCCGAGATTGTTTACCAGCAAAAAACGCCTCGCTTTGTTAAAAATGCAAAAAGACGAAACCAGCAAAAATCTTTTTATTCTCCTTAAAAGCGAAGCTGAACAGCATTTAAAAGCAGAAAAATTGGTTTATCCAACCGGGAAAACTTTTAAATTTAATGCCAACAGAAGTGCCCAGGGCCGTATTCTTACATTGGCACTTAGTTATCATTTATTCGGCGATAAACGCTACCTGGATCGTGCAAAAGCAGAGTTGATTCAACTGGCAGAACTGCCCGATTGGTGTCCATCACATTTTATTGATGTGGGCGAAGCCTCGCTGGCTGCAGGTATAGGGCTGGATTGGTTGTATGACGAACTGACTGAAGAAGAAAGATCAAAAGTTGCGCAATCAATTGTAAAAAACGCATTGGAACCTTCTCTATCATTTAACGAAAACGAATTGGGCAATGAATTGACGGGGAATTTTAACCATAACCCCGTTAATAATGGCGGGTTAACAGTGGGAGCATTGGCTATTGCCGAACGTGAACCACTGCTGGCACGTAAAGTAATTGACCGTGCCATTAAATTACTGCCAATTGCCGCTGCACCTTATGCCCCGCACGGAACGTATCCCGAAGGCGCAACTTACTGGTCGTACGGTACCACGTTTCATGTTTTTGCATTGGAAGCACTTCGGTCTGTTTTCGGGGTTTCCTGCGGACTTGAAAAATTCCCAGGCTTGTTAGAATCAACCGACTTCATGACACAGATTGTCGGCCCCACAGGGTTAGACTATAATTTTGGCGATGCATCTTCCGCTCCGTATACTCAAACAGTAGAGCGGTTTACTTCAGAACCTGTTATGTTTTGGTTTGCCAATGAAAGACGCCAAGGCAATATTGCGGAAGTTGAAATAAAAAGTTTGGCAAAAGCTAAGCGTATACTGGAGGGTGTTGATGCGGATAAAAACCAGAAGCGCCTGAGCCGTCATTTGGCTTTGGAAGTATTATGGTGGAATCCAAGTTTACCACCCGCCAGCGAATCCAATAAATTGCCTTTACATTGGACAGCCAACGGAGGCCTGATGCCGTTAGCCGTAATACGCTCAAAGTGGGACGATACTTCGGCGTCGTTCATTGCTATAAAAGGCGGCACCCCCAATAACTCACATGGGCAAATGGATATTGGAAGTTTTATTCTGGAGGCCGACGGTATTCGCTGGGCACTGGATATGGGTGGTGAAAGCTATGACAAAATGCGTGCGGCCAAATTAGATCTCTGGAACTATGCGCAGAACAGCGACCGTTGGACAACCTTTCGTCCGGGTCCCGGAGGGCATACTATTTTGCGGTTTAATGATGCTCGGCAGGATATTACAGGAATGGCCGATATTATTGCACTGCCCAACGAAAATGGTGTTATGGGCAATGTGGTCGATCTAACTTCGCTCTATAAATCACAGGTAGAAAAAGTTAGCCGTACAGTTAAATTACACCCCAACCGCTCTATCACGATTCAGGATGCATGGACAACCGGGGAGAAAAGTGTCGAAGCTTCTTTTCAATGGCTTACCAAGGCAAAAATAACCGTGTTGCCAACGGGGGTTTTATTAGAACATGCAGGCAAATCTTTACAATTGAATGTAGAAATACCAGGCTCGACCGGAAAGCCTGAAATTAGGATCGTGGACGTTTCAAAATCCCAGGCACCCCAGGATTCCGATAACCCAAACGTAAGCCGAATTGAGATACGGGTAAAAACACCAGCCAATAGTACTTCGGGGGTAAAGGTTACTGCCATACCGGGTGATGTGGAGATTAAATAGCAAAACAAGCAGTAGTTAAACAGATAGATTCAAACTTATAAATTAATAACAATTATAATTATGGTAGTAAGTAATTTTTTTAGAAAAGCCCGGTTAGGTTTTATTGGCCTTATGATTTTAACCATCTCATGTGTATCTGGCAAGAAAAACCGTACAGCCTCTCAGTCTGCATGGGAAAATTTATTTGTGGGAACATCTACAGAAAAGTTTAGAGGTTATAAGACGGCAGATTTCCCCAATGACTCCTGGGCAGTAGAGAACAACACATTAAAAGCACGTACCAAAGTAGATAACATTGATTTTATTACAAAAGACACTTACAAAAATTTTGAATTAACCTTTGAGTGGAAAACTTCAAAAGCTGGTAATAGTGGCGTTTTTTTTAACGTTCAGGAAGATCAGACTTTAGTTTCAGGAAATGGAAACAGCCCACATTGGCTCAGAAATTATGAGATGCAGCTTTTAGACGATATAAATTTTTATGATAAAAACCCAAAACGATCTACCGGAGCATTATATGATTTAATGACCCCTAAAGACAAAGTGCTGAAAACAGTGGGCGAATTTAATACAGCCCGCCTGATAGTAAACAATCAACATGTTGAACATTGGATAAATGACCTTAAGGTGCTGGAATATCAAATGGATAGCGAGGAGTTGAAAGAGCTTGTTTTAAAAAGTAAATTTAAAGACGTTAAGGATTTTGCGAGATACCAGGAGGGTCATATTATGTTTCAGCATCACGGACTGGTATTTTGGTACAAAGACATCAAAATTCGTAGGCTGTAACTCAGATGTTGATAGAGAATACTAAAACTTAACGTACGCGCTAGGCGGTAGTGTTTTGATCATTATA
>JBBRCW010000423.1:0-5178 GCA_038204535.1 Chitinophagales bacterium
TCACGCCCCTAAGGGCTAAAAATCACCGGATCCTTTTTTCCGCGAGCTTCACCCGCGGCTATTGATATTTAAGCCCCGTCCGAACCGGCACTGGCGGGCTTTCAGGCTTAAGAAAATTTAACTTGAGTGTATCATTCTTCATTATTCACTATTCGTTATTCGTTATTCGTTATTCACTCCCTCCTGCCTCCTGCCTCCTCCCTCCTGCCTCCTCCCTCACTCATCATCCTGCTTCGCCAAAGGCTTTCCCGCCGCCGGGTCATATTTTGGATTAGTCACCGGGTAAGTGGCTTTCACTTTCTGCAGCCACGACTGTAATTGCTGCTTTAGTTTGGCGGCCATTGCGGGCTCGGCGGCTGATAGATCATGCTGCTCTCCCTTATCAGTTGAAAGATTGTAAAGTTCGGCGCTGTTGTCTTCGTAGTTCAGGATCAGTTTATAATTGCCCTGCAAAACCGAGGAGCCGGGTTTGCCGCCCTGGTTGCTATAGTGCGGGTAGTGCCAGTACAACGATCGGTTGGCTGCCGTGCCAGGGTTCGCCAGCAATTTCAAAACGCTGGTGCCATCCACTGCTTTGGGAATTTCTTTTTCCGCCTGTATAGCGGCAGCAATCGTCGGGTAGAAATCGTTGGTAATGGTGGGCACTGCCGATACCTGCCCTGCGGGCATTTTGCCCGGCCAGCGCATAATGAGCGGCACCCGCACGCCGCCTTCGTACAGCCATCCCTTACCCGCCCTATACGGACCGTTTACAGTCGGACTTCCCTCTGCCGTGCTTAAACCCCCATTGTCCGATGTAAAGATCACCAGTGTATTTTCATCCAGACCCAATTGCTTTAGTTTTTCCATTATCCTTCCAATGTTCATATCCATGTTTTCTATCATGGCCGCATACACCGCATTGTCCTGCACTACCCTCCGCTTCCATCCATTTTCAAAACGCATCCAGTTCTCATCTTTTTTAAACCGGCTTTCATCGGTCAAAGCCAGGCGTTTCTTTTTTTCTTCATACTTTTTTATGAGCGCGGCAGGCGCCTGCAATGGATTATGCACGGCATACAGCGAATACATCAGCAAAAACGGCCGGGTATTATTTTTATCAATGAACTGCAGGCATTCATCGGCCAGGCGGTCGGTAATATATTCTCCTTTGGGCCCATCGGGCAGCATGGGATTTTGATAAGGAGTAAAATATCCGCCGGTTGAGTCATTGATCTTTCCGGTGGGCGAACCTTTACTCCATCCCCCTTTATTAATTTGAAATCCCTGTGCGCCGGGCCAGTATTTTTCTTCTTCTCCCAGGTGCCATTTGCCGGCAAAAAAAGTTTTATATCCTTTTTGCAATGCCAGTTCAGCAATGGTTTTTTCGTGCAGCTCCAGTTGATAGCCGGTTGACCGGGCCAGTAGCTTTTCGTATTGCCGTGCATTGTTATCGGCCTGGCGGCCTTTTATCCAGTCAGTAACCCCCGTTTTTACCGGGTACTTGCCTGTCATCATACTGGCACGGGTAGGGCTGCAAACAGGGCACGAAGCATAATTATTCGTAAACCGAATGCCCTGTGCGGCAAGTTTATCCAGATTGGGTGTTTCGTAAAAAGTACTGCCATAACAGCTTAGGTCTGCCCAACCCAGGTCGTCGGCAAAAATAACTACTACGTTCGTTGGCTTGTTGGCAGTTTGTGCCGACAGGCTTCCAATCAAAATAAAAAGAGTAACAGGTAATAATTTCAACATGGCTTGCATATTTGTTCGTTGTAGAAATAGTTAGCAACATAAACAAAAATGAAATAATTTTTGCGGTAATGGTAAAATACTATTGATAATGGGTAATGGAGCAGTTTATAATCTGCAACCAGACATTTTACTTTGTTGCACGTATATTTAATTAAAAATTTTTTATAGGGCGATTGGCTTATAATTCCTCAACAAGGTTATAAGCAAGTCAAATGATCTGCTCAAATACCATTCTTAATTTCAATTATGAAAACATCCAAAGCAGCCATCGCCAACGGAAAAGGTGGTTTTACAATTGAAGAAATTACCGTGCACAGTCCGCAAGGCGATGAAGTGTTGGTTCAAATAAAAGCGGCCGGCATTTGCCATACCGACTGGGATTCTCTTAGCTGGGGCAAACCGATCGTCATGGGCCACGAAGGTGCGGGTGTTGTAATAGAGACTGGCAATGCCGTAAAGAATATTAAAACCGGTGATGCCGTTATTTTAAACTGGGCCATCCCCTGTGGTTATTGCTTTCAATGCCTGCAGGGCAACCAGCATATCTGCGAAAACAATTCGCCCGTAACCGCAGGCAATAAAGTAAGCGGAGGACATGCCGCGATTGAAAGAACATTATATAACGACGTTCCTATTGAGCGGTCGTTTAGTATTGGCACCATGAGCCAATACACCGTTGTAAGAGAAGCCGCGCTGGTAACGATAGAAACACCACTGCCCTTTACATCGGCCGCTATTATTAGTTGCGGGGTGATGACGGGCTATGGATCGGTGGTGAATGCGGCAAAGGTAAAGGCCGGCAGTTCGGTAGCGGTGATAGGATGTGGCGGAGTTGGCCTGAACGTGATACAGGGTGCCCGGATATCCGGCGCATTGCAGATTATTGCCATAGATATTAATGAAGACCGGCTGGCTATGTCAAAACAATACGGCGCTACCCATACCTTACTAGCATCTAAAACAGACAAAGGCTTGCTGCAGGCTGCCCGGGCCATTAAAGAAATGACGAATGGCCGGGGTGCGGATTATGCCTTTGAATGCACCGCAGTACCCGCGTTAGTGGCTGCGCCTTTAGCGATGGTGCGCAATGCGGGCACAGCAGTGCAGGTAAGCGGCTGCGAAAGCGAAGTGATGATTGATATGAATTTGTTTGAGTGGGATAAGATCTACATCAATCCATTGTACGGCAAATGCAGGCCGCAGATTGACATGCCCATTCTTCAGCGCCTGTATGCCAAAGGCGATCTGTTGCTGGATGAAATGATTACCCGGCAATACCCGCTTGATCAATTGGTGCAGGCGTTTGAAGATATGCATGCGGGAAGGAATGCGAAAGGCGTTATCGTGTTTGAATAGGAAGTTGATGCCGAATTAAACAATAGTTCGTTATTGCGCTGTACTCGTCCTAAGGCGGAGAAGTTTTGCTTGTCGATAGTTGTAGGAAGCAAAGCATCCCCCGGTAAATTTGTCACCCTGGATATGCCGGGGATTGCTTCGTTCCTCGCAATGACGAGGAGATTTAAAACCTCGTTCCTACAAATTAAAAGCGTCACTTTGAAATACATCAAATAAAAAATATGCTATTATAAACCCGAAAAAAGTGACAACTTGTTGAAGATTTTTTGACCTAAACGAGCCTGGTAATTTTAAAATGTTATGCCAAAAAATAAAAGATTTTTCACTACCGAAATATCCGATCCCGCTTTTGAAAGAGATCATTTGCGGTTTATTACCGTCCGCACAAAAAACCTTTTAGGTCGCGGCGATATAACGGTATATGTACCGGCGGTCAATGACATAACTGATGCACCCATCGTAATATTATTACATGGTGTTTATGGCAGCGCCTGGTGCTGGCCGCTAAAAACGGGTGTGCATTTAATTGCCGACAGGCTGATACGCGAAAAGAAGATGGCGCCTATGATATTGGCAATGCCCGGCGATGGAATGTATAAAGATGGCAGCGCCTACCTGCCACATAGAGATGGATGCGATTATGAAAAGTGGATCACCGAAGATGTGCCCGATGCGATCAGACAGGAGATATCGATTACTTCAAATACTTCGCCGCTTTTTATTACCGGACTAAGCATGGGTGGTTATGGAGCATTGCGCATCGGGGCCAAATATTCAAACCGGTTCAGGGCTTTTAGCGGTTTAAGTTCAATTACCGCTTTTGAGCAGTTAGCAAAGTTTTACGAGGATGGCGATCTGGAAGCTATCAGAAAAAATGTTACCGATCAGCCCGCGGTTGCAGATACAATGCTGAAAAACCGGCACCATCTCTCCCCCTTTATGTTTGATTGTGGAGAAAGCGACCTGCTAATTGAAGAAAACAGGAAACTGCATGCGGAACTTTCAGCCAACCAAATTCCGCATCAATACAACGAATACGAGGGCGAACATAACTGGCAATACTGGCAACAACATATTGCCGAACATCTTTTATTTTTTAATACACAGGTAAATTAAAAATGGAAAAAGCTCTCAAACGAGATTTTAACGACTATTTTTAATTGGCAGGTATTGACTCGGCGATCGGGTGGACAAAAGAGGTTTATCGTGCCGGGGCAAAAGGTCTCATACCCGTATTGAAGAATGCCTCCTTCGATTTAAGATCAACAGTAAAAAAACATAAATCAAAAAAATAACACTTACCATATGAAAATTAAAAGCTACGAACTTTTTAAAGTGCCCCCCCGTTGGTTGTTCTTAAAAATTGAAACGGATGATGGCATTGTTGGCTGGGGCGAACCAGTTGTAGAAGGAAAAGCCGACACCGTTAAAGCAGCCGTAGACGAACTGATGCAGGCGCTGATAGGCAAAGATCCAATGCCGATTGAAGACCATTGGCAAACCATGTACCGCGGTGGATTTTATCGCGGCGGCCCGGTGCTAATGAGCGCTATCTCGGGAATAGACCAGGCACTGTGGGACATTAAAGGAAAGTTCTATAATGCACCGATATATGATTTGATGGGGGGAAAGACGCGGGACAAAATGCGGGTGTATTCGTGGATAGCCGGCGACCGGCCCGCAGACGTGGGCAAAGCCGCATTAGAAGCTCGTCAAAACGGTTTTACCGCCGTAAAGATGAATGCGACGGAAGAAATGCAGATCATAGATTCTTATCAAAAGATTGAGCGGGTGTTGGAAAGAGTGGCCTCGCTGAGAGAAGCGGTGGGTTATACGCTTGAGGTAGGCATCGACTTTCATGGCCGTTTACACAAAGCCATGGCAAAAGTATTGGCAAAAGAACTGGAACAGTACCACCCCATGTTTATTGAGGAACCTGTGCTGCCTGAAAACAACGAAGCATTGAGGGCATTGGCAAATGCAACTTCCATACCCATTGCTACAGGAGAACGCATGTTTAGCCGCTGGCATTTTAAGGAGTTACTCGCCGGTGGAAACGTGGATATTATTCAGCCCGACCTATCGCAT
>JBBRCW010000424.1:0-5121 GCA_038204535.1 Chitinophagales bacterium
GAACGCCAATAATATCAGCCAACAATTTGCGGTAGTCGTTAACATTGAGAGGGCTACAGGTTAAAATATTTCGCGCCGTAAAAAAAGGCTGCGAAGCTGCTATTTTGCCGCCTGGTTCTGTTAAAAGATCTTTTATATCAATATTTGTGCGATATCCCAATTCAGTTATAGCATAGCAAAGCGCTTCCAGAATTGTTATTCCCGGATCATGTTCGTTATAGTCGGTCCAAAATTCACTTCCAAGATTTTCAATATAATCCCGGCCTGTTTTCCGAAGCAATTCATAATCTTCGGCTGTTGTAAGTGTCGTGTTTTTGGGTATGGTTAATAATGTATCCATTAGCAAGGGCAGGGTACGCCTGCATTAATTAAGTGACGCATATTGGTTGCCTGGTCGTAATACGAAACCAGTATTGAAATGCCGGTGGTTGTCTTTGCCTCTTCCACATCATAAAACTCCTGGTGAGCGGCAGTTCCCCTGTCAATAAAATGATTCATTTTAAAGCAGACAACATAATCCACGTAATATCTTTCTTCAATATAATTAAGCACCACCGATTTTGATATCTTTCCTCCAAACTCAATATCGTTGCCATCGCCATAAGCCCAGGGACATAAAAACTGTTCAATATCCAGGCTCAATTGTTTTACGTAAAAACTTTCGTCCAGCGGGGGTGTAATGACCACATCAAATTGAAACTGTACCTCTTCAAACTTTGGATTGAGCACATTGAGCTTTACAAACGGAGAAGTGAGCGTTGCCAGGTAATCTTTTATATTGGTAAGTAATCCAATGCTGGTATAGGGCTTTAAAGGATTTTGAAATTCGTGGTTACGCAGATCAGGGATAGTTACCACTGTTACATATCCCGGTGCTGTTTCGCTATACTTAGTTGTACCCGCCACTTTGCCGGGTATGAGGCCGGTATGATTAATACATTTTGTTTTGTAGATGGAAGGAAATTCTTCCAATACAATCTTTTCATAATCCCAGGCCGAAATGCAACGCTGTTTGTGCCGAAGCCGCTCGCTGACCCTTGTATAAAACTGGTCGCTTGCCTCCTTAACCCTGCCACCAAATGATTCAAACGGCTGGGTGATCTTTTTAACCGCCGCATCGGCAACCAGCAATTTGCTGATGGTATTGGCTGGCAGCACCTGCTTGAAAATAATATTGCTTTCGGGCACCGCCTGCAGGGTGGCTTTAATAGCCTGTGCCTGTACGGATATCAGTTTGCATACGGCATCGGTATCGGTGGCCACCACGGCTTTTATCCAGCTTAAACCGGTATCGAATAATGAATTGCCGGTATTAACATCATCGTGAAATATAAAAGTCACTATGCCCGATTGGGTAAAATTATTTGTAGCGTCAATAAGATCCGTTTTTTCAAAAGGCTTCCAGTTGTTGTTAGACAGATAATACCATAATACAGTGTTTTCAACTTTTAAAGGATTGGAAGTACCATCGGCTACCTGGAACAGCACTTTTAACGTGGTGGACGGAACGAGGTTTTCAAAACCCACAAATAATTCTCCCTGGTTGTTGTAAGGGATAAAAAGCGTTTGACTGTCGGCAATGCTTTTATTGATCTCAGCAAAACCAAAGGGTGTCAACTGATAAAAAAAACCTTGCTTACCCTCAAAATTGGCAGATGCTGGTGTCTGCAGATCAATAACGGTAGAAGCGGTATAGTTAACGGAAAATTCTTTTATTTTAGGTGTATAAGGCTCTCTGGGTAAGGCGCCAGTTGGCGTAACGGTCATAGTCATTGTATCGGAATTGGCACCTTCAACTTTTACAGTTACACTTTGCGCGGCATTACGCAAGGCAGCCGGATATGCGGTATGGCCAAAGTCGGGGCTATTCAAATCAAGTTTTATAAATCCATCAACCGAGGTGTTTGAAAAAGCCTCATTCTTATCGTAATTTTTTTGATTAGGCGATATGTTTGCCGGGGTTATATTAATGACCGCATGTTCCACATCGGAGGCGGAAAGTTTGGTGGCATATTTATACTCTGGCCTGGCCCAGTTATAAATTACATTGTACAAATTGTCTTCAATAAATATTCCTTTCTGGCTATCCAACAATTTCCACTTTCCCTTACTTAATACCTGCGTTTTTACCGTGTGAAATTTTTGCCTCACGTTTATATAGCTGAGCGTGGTTTCATATTCGTGCAGGGCCTCGTCCAACTGATCTACCAGGCTGTCAGGCACTTCATCCCAATCAATGACTACACTTAGCTGGGTAAGTTTTTTCTGAAAAATTTCCTTGCTTCCAATAATAAAAGAGGAGCCCACCTTCGGCTGGCTTCCAAATGGCGTAAATGGCTTGGCAGGGTCCAGCGCACCTTCATCATTTTGAATAATCACGTCTTTGGCACCCGTTACCGCCACATTTACAGAAATACTATTTAGAACAATGTTTTTTAACCGGCTGTAAGGATTGAAAGCATTTTTTACCATTTTAAGCAAAAAACGCATCACCGGCAGATCCGTGGTATAGGTTTCTTTATGAACCTTTTGAGAATAACCGATGATTGGCGGCGCATCGCCCTCAAGGGTCATATTAAAGGCAATGGTTCTGGCCGCAACATTAACGGTAGCTGAATAAAAAGGGACATCGTACCAGCCCTTTTTGCCGGTTAATTGAATTGTAAATGCGGTATTTAAATCGGCGGCCGTAAGGCTGAATGACTGGCCAAAAGTGAACGTAATAGTAATATTGCGGGTAGCCTCGTTCAGGTATAAATAATGTGAAGCAACCAGGAAACCAAGAGAAGCCTCTTTTACTTTATCAGGATTTCCATAGGTGAACCATTCGTTGTTTGTACTAACCAGTTTGGCGCCTTGACCGTCTTCGCTGTTGGCAACCGGAGAAGCATAGACTGTTTCAAATATTTTTCCTGACTTTGTAACCGGCTGCACCATGATATTCTGGAGCGCTTTTACAGCAGCACGATTAATGACCGTTTCTTCATCGGCAGCATAGTTTATTTCAAGTCCATCAACATCTTTTCCGCCCTTAAATAAAGTGCCTTGTTTAATAAGATGCTGCGCTATGCCTTTTTGCAATTCTACTATCAAATGCACACTGTCAGAAACAGCATCTTTTGTTTTTAACTGCAATACATCTTTATAATAAAAATCCAGGTGCTTTTCGGCAAACAGGTTTAGCTGATCCTGGGCATTTTTAAAAAGCTTTAAGAAAGTAAGGTATAAAGCATAGTGCGGTGTATGTGTGGGAAAGTCAGTAAGGGTCTGGTCTAAAAAAGTAACCGACTGGCTAACCAGGTTCGAAAGGGTTTTAAAGAAAATATCCAGCTGCGCATTAAAAAGATTGTGCGTAATAATGTGATAAATTGAATTGGGGATGTTGCCCGGATCAGGAACACTTAATTCAATAACTGCAACTGGTGTGGTTGATTGCCAAACCTGGTTGAGCTGACTGATATTAAAGTTTTGCGACAGGACTGCCTTCAAGGGAAAATCATCGGGAATAAATGTTGCGCTTTCGTCTATATAACCGGCCGTAACAAAAAGACCATAGTAGTCTTTTAATCTTTGAAGGGGCTCCTGCAGCCTGGCCTGTATGGTGCTGCTAAAATATTCCTTAAACTCAAAATCTGCAGGTATTTCAACATAATATTCATTTAATTCAACTGCCGCCGAAAAAATAAAATCGAAGATGTTTTTAAAATGCTTTTTTATATCGGGTTCGCTGCCTGCAGTTAAAATATTGTTGTAGATAATGCTGATGTATCCTGAGTAGCCCCCGACATCGGTTTTAGCTATTGAAGCCAGTGTAACCGATACATCCATTGACATAAAAGCCTGCCAGTTGCCATCAACCGAATTGTCATTTTTATAATAGTTTAAATAAGCGGCATATTTTTTCGCGAACAAAATCAGGTCTGCAAAATCGCGGCTGTCTGCCGGTGCATTTTTGGGCAGCAGCGCGTTGATAATGCGTTGCAGCTGGCTGCTCCCCGAGCGATTGACTGCTTTATTATCTATACATGTTTCTGCCATCATTTATTAACTTGGGTTCCTTCGTTTTTATAGAAGGGGTACACAAAATTGTATCTTGAATTGGTGCTTCGGACTACGTATTCAATTATGATCACAATTACTCCCTCTGCATCGCGGGTTTCATCCAGCGAAATTTTTGTGACGTCTATTCTCGACTCGTAATAAAGAATAGCCGTTCTGATCATGTCTTTAATATAGGTTTTAAAGGTGGTGGTCATGGGCTCAAAAACCATTTCATCAAGGTTGCAGCCGTATTTGGGCAACATTATTCGTTCGCCTTGCCTTGTTGACAATAATATTTCAAGGCTGCTTTGAATGTCCGCTTCATCGCTCAACATGCCCACTTCCAACGTATTGCGGGTAAACGCTGGCGGAAAGCCCCAGCCGGTTCCTAAGAATGATTTGATTGCTTTTGTAGCCATAAAAAATAATCGTTAGTCAATAATCATTAATAGTCAAACTTGAAAAGTGAATGGTCATTCAATCCAGTTTACTTAATGGGCGTCATTCGGAACTTGCTTCCGAATCCCAGAATTTCTTAATAAATTTTCCAAGGGATGCTGAAATAAATTCAGCATGACGTCTCTACAAAATTCAACTCGCAATTATTCACTGTCCACTATTCACTTCTCACTACTCACTCTTCATTATTCATTATTCACTATTCACTGCCCACTATTCTCTGTTCACTATTCACTGTTCAATTCTTCTCTCTTCACTATTCATTATTCACTATTCACTCTTCACTATTCACTACTCTCACCCTATCATCACCGTAAACTCTCCCAGAACAATTACCCCACCATGCGCTGTAGAGTCTCCCAATCTGGCAGCAGGCTTTCCCCCAATTAAAACGGTTGATGAACCTTCTGCAATCGTATCGGGGGGGCCAACACAAACACACATATCACCCACGGTGGCAGCAGGTAAAGAACCGATTAGCACAGTGGCAACACCCGGACCCGAAACGGGCCCACCCACATGCGGAACCACCCCGGTTACCTGCGGACAAACATGCATATCTGTTAATCGTGCTGCTGGAGGCATAATCAATTTATTTTTACTAATCCACCTTTTATTTCT
>JBBRCW010000425.1:0-5116 GCA_038204535.1 Chitinophagales bacterium
GTAAGATACACGATGCTCTAAAAATTCAAAAGCCAAAACCATTCAAACAAATTAAATTTGTAGTACACAAACCGCCACTCTAAAACACATAAACCCCTATGAATGATTACTTTATGGCTGGTTAGCTGCAATGTGGGTTAAACTCACTTGCAAAATTAATAGTCCAGCCAACCGTACCCATTTCCCAGCTATCACTCTGCAAAAAATGCAGGCTTTTGCCCACGGATCGATAAAAGAAATAGCCCAACGACTCAACTTTGAATCGTCATTTTTTTTCAAGGCTCTTTAAAGATAAAACAGGAGTGTCGCCAAAAGTGTACTGTAAAAACCTGGGGCAGTAAAAATGAATTTGGGTTCATCGTATTAATATTGCCAACGTTGTGGAAATGCCTTCCGGCCACAGTGTCCCGGCTCTTTATCCATCCGATTACAACTCCGACAAAAAGTGCGTTCAACACACCGGCCAAAAGTAGCAGCATTACACCAAATGTGGCTTAATAGGAGTAATTATAACTTTATGATCAAAAGCGCAAATATGTCGCCTGTGATCCAGACTTTTTGGGTGTAACTGTGTTCATTAGAAGGATGTTGTTCGTTCATTTTCCGCTCCATTCTTTTTCAACGCAAGGAATCGGAAGGACAGATAATTTTGTATATAAGCTGATCGATGTTCTTTGTAACAGGTGAGACGCACAGGCCATTTGCCCGGAAAAGTATATTGAAATATTTCAACGAAATAATTCAATATACCCTTCTTTCCTTTGTCAGGTTAACTACAGGGAACCCTGCGATTGATAGAAGCAATACACCACTGCACCAGGCATAACGGGTTATTACAGCTTTGCACTTTGCAAAAACATGTGTACGATTGTCCACTGATGGGTAAATACATCAACGGTTAAAAAATGACCAATCCATAGGTTAAAACAACGGTCAATTACGATCGTCCTCTCGGGGACTACTTTCAAATCGATTTTCTAACCCATGTATCTGCAATAGTTATTCCAGCCCCAAAAACCTGGCAGGTATAGGTATACTGGGCGGTATTGGTTTCACCATGTCGATGTTTATCAGCAACCTGGCATTCGATGATAAATTGATCGTAGGCACTTCAAAACTGAGTATTTTGATTGCCTCGTCTGTAGCGACTATTGCGGGGGTCTTAATCTTTCTTACCAACCCCAAAAATCTACAGCAAAAGCTGGCAGAAACCTTACAAAATTTTATAAAGAGGGAACGAATTTTTCTATTCCGTTGATAAAGATCCAGGTAAATGAACCCATGTTTATATCAATGACTTAAAAGGGGGATTCCTTAAATTGCATCATGCCTTTTCAATTATTATCACCATATCAGCCTGCCGGCGATCAGCCGACAGCAATCGCTCAATTAACACAGGGATTATTTGACGGTGAGCGATACCAGACTTTGCTGGGTGTTACCGGCAGCGGTAAGACGTTTACCATGGCCAATGTTATTCAAAACGTGCAAAAACCCACGCTTGTACTCACCCATAATAAAACATTGGTGGCGCAGTTATATGGCGAATTCAAACAATTTTTCCCCGATAATGCGGTCGGCTATTTTGTTAGCTACTACGACTATTACCAGCCGGAAGCCTATATGCCGGTTAGCGACACCTACATTGAAAAAGACCAAAGCATTAATGAAGAACTGGATAAACTTAGACTGCAGGCCACAGCGCAATTGCTGAGTGGCCGACGCGATATTGTAGTGGTGGCTAGTGTAAGCTGTATTTATGGAATGGGAAACCCCACCGAATTTGAAAACGGAATTGTTCGTATAAAAGTGGGGCAGACCATTAGCCGCCAGGGGTTTTTACATTCGTTGGTTAACAGTTTGTACAGTCGCAGCCAGGGCGAATTTGGCAGAGGAACATTTAGGGTTAAAGGTGATACAATTGATATAAATCTACCGTATGTAGATTATGGCTATCGCATTACTTTTTTTGGGGATGAGATAGAAAGCATCGAAACCCTGGAGTTGTCTTCATCAAAAAGAATTGGGGTAATGGAAGATGCGGCCATATTTCCGGCCAACTTATACCTGGCACCCAAAGACATTATGCAGGAAGTAATGTATGAAATACAGGACGAGATGGCCGCGCAGGTAGCATATTTTAAAAACACCGGAAAGTTTATTGAAGCCCAGCGGTTGAGCGAAAGAGTAAACTACGATCTGGAAATGATAAGGGAACTGGGCTTTTGCAATGGAATAGAAAACTACTCCCGCTTTTTTGACCGACGCCGCCCCGGCACACGGCCATTCTGTTTGCTGGATTATTTTCCGAAAGATTTTTTGTGCGTAATTGACGAAAGCCACCAGACCGTTCCGCAGGTAGCAGGGATGTATGGTGGAGACCGCAGCCGAAAAATAACGCTGGTGGATTATGGCTTCAGGTTGCCGAGCGCCCTGGATAACCGCCCATTAAATTTTCATGAATTTGAAGGACTACTGAACCAGACAGTTTTCGTTAGTGCCACTCCCGGCGATTACGAGCTTGAAAAAACGGGTGGCGTGGTGACAGAACAGATTGCCCGGCCCACCGGCTTGCTCGATCCGCCCATAGAGGTTCGCCCTAGTGTAAACCAGATTGATGACCTGCTGGATGAAATTGATAAGCGGGTTAAGAAAGGCGACCGCGTATTGGTTACTACTCTCACAAAGCGTATGGCCGAGGAAATGGATAAATACCTGGGTCGCATTGATATAAAAAGCAAATACATACACAGCGAAGTGCAAACCCTTGACCGGGTAGAAATATTAAGGCAATTGCGGCTGGGCGAGATTGATGTACTGGTGGGCGTAAACCTGTTGCGGGAAGGATTGGATTTACCCGAAGTATCGCTGGTGGCAATTTTGGATGCGGATAAAGAAGGCTTTTTACGCAATGAAAGATCGCTGACACAGACTGCCGGGCGGGCAGCCCGCAATGTAGATGGCCTGGTGATTTTTTACGCGGATAAAATGACGGAAAGTATGCAGCGTACGATTGATGAAACTACCCGACGCCGCGAAAAACAGATCGCTTATAACCTGGAACATGGTATCACTCCTATGACCATCAAAAAAACCATTGACCAGATTATGAAACAAACTTCGGTGCTGGATATTAAAGGGTTTGATGAAAGAAGTCCTTATGCGGTTGATGATACCGCGCCAATGATTGCGGCCGAAGAAGAAGTTGCCTATGTAACCATTCCCCAAAAAGAAAAAGCAATCGGCCAGATAAAAAAGCAGATGGAAAAAGCGGCCAAAGACCTGGACTTTATGGAAGCCGCACGGTTACGCGATGTAATGTTTAAAATGCAAAAGGAACTGGAGGCGATGAAGTAGCCAGTCACAATTAAATGGCAATTGATGGCATCATGGCAGGCCTTTTCCGGCAACCCCCGATAGCCTTTTGGCGCTGGTGGAGCAGGCGGCATTCAACGCTTTGCCCGGCCCATCGTTTTTCAAAACCGGAGCAATAATCTGTGGGGCGTTATGCCGGGCCTGACCCGGCATCTCCGGGAAAATGAGTGGGATTTTGATGTGTTGATTAGTTGCGAAACGGTTTCCTTGCGCTGGCGTTTATAGTGCTTGTCATGTCAACGAAGGAGACATCCCTTATAGTGCTTGTCATGTCGACGAAGGAGACATCCCCTCCCGTAAGCCCGTATATAGATAACTGATAAGCCAGGAGCCGTTAGTAGTTACACAACCAATGACTGAATAGCAAAAACTATTTTGATTTACTAATTGCTGAACAATGGCTTTCCCACCCTGTCAATATGTTCTTTTAATGCGGGATTATCTAAGCCATCGTAATAAAGTACATCTACAAAGTAGGGTATGGGCAATTCTTCATTTAGAATTGCATTGATGTTCATTGCAGTTTTATCGTTACAATTTTTTCCCTTTATTGCCAGGTCAATGTCGCTTCCTTTTTTATAATTGCCTTTTGCCCTACTGCCAAATACCAATATCTCTTCTACCTCAGGATGATCCTGAAAAGCACTTTTTATCAGATCGAAACTTTTGGCACTAATCCCAAATGGGTTCATAATTCTTTTTGCAAGGTTTGATAAACAATGAATAATTCGTCGAAATAGGTATTTACGATCAATTCGCAGGCGAGGTCGGCATTTTTTTGATTATAGGTATGGCTCATCAAATTTCTTTTTTGCAACATATCCATCCACACGTCGCCATCGTTAATTATTTCGTAGAAAAACCCTTCTTTTATAGCGTCCTTTGGATATTTTACCGATACCTCTTTCTCCTCCAAAAAGTCCTTCACCGTTTTCCATGCAAGCTCAAATGTAAATTCAAAAACCTGGATCAATCCTGCTTTTTCCAGTAAAGACAAATTGTCTTTAGAGACAGCGTCTTTCAATTGAAGGATTGCTTTCTCAAAATTTTGAAATCTTTGTTTCCACCTAATGTCTTGCATACGAATACAAATGTAATGACCAATTTACAATTCAATCTGATTGCAGCAAAGACATTCCACCGGCGTCAGCACCACTTTGGCAAACTCCACCTCCGGGTTTTAGGCCTTAAAGCATCTTTCGTTCCTCTGGAACGGTGATGGATTTTGTTAATTGTTTTTCAACCCATATTTCGTTCCTCCGGAACGAGATTATAATCCGTTGATAAAAATAATTTGATGATGTTTGTAAACCGTAGATTCGGCAAATTTATCCAATTTTCAATAAGACACTTTATAGGCAATCTGGGGAGATCTTTAAACTAATCGCTAACTTTTTACAATTGCTTTTGCCGAAATTTGAAAACTGCAATTTAATGTATGGGCCGAGCCTACGGCTCTTCAAAAATATTTTAATTTTAGGTAGCCCCGGTTTGAAAACCGGGGCTACCACATTGATCGAGCCTATGGCTCTGCAAACTCCAGACACAACCGGGTTATTTATTTTCATTCATATTCACAACTTGTCCCGCTAATGGGCCAATGCGGGAGACAATGCAGAGCGGCGGTTTTACGTTCCGGAGGAACGGAAGGTGGGTAGTAAGGAATTTCAATTATTGTTAATCGTTCCAGCGGAACGAAAGGTGGGTAGATCGAAATAGATGAAATCACATTTCTGTCCCC
>JBBRCW010000426.1:0-5109 GCA_038204535.1 Chitinophagales bacterium
TCCTTTAATAAGGACCTGCCGCCAATGGTATGCCATACCCCTGCACGTGAGGAATAGCAGCCTGTCAACAGGCCTGCCCTGGTAGGAGAACACATGGGGTCTACATGGAAATCGGTAAAGTGTACACTTTGTTTATACAGAGCATCAATAGCCGGTGTTTTTACATAAGGGTTTCCGTGACATTCCATGTCTCCATCCCCCTGGTCATCCGTCAATATAACTATGACATTCGGCTTTTGTACGCGTGTGGGCTCGGGTACATTTGATTTACTTTGATTCCAAGCTATCCCCACATAAAAAATAGTCAGTAAAAAGATGATCTGCTTTTTCATTTGATTTAACATTAATAAACTCCCGTCCTGGTATCCCACCATACCTTGGTACCCCAAAAAATATCTTTTTCAACTACACTGGTAGGAAAATTTATATTCAAGGTTTTTTCTTCATCTGCATAGGCCAGTCTGAATGGAGGCCTGTTATGATTTGCAGAATAATCTTTTGCAATATTGGTCATAAGCGGTACATCAGTTCTCCTTGCTTCAGACCATGCTTCTTCTGATTGCTTAAAAAGACTAATCCATTTTTGAAGATAGATCTTTTGAACATTAGTGGTTGTCCCGCTACTCCAGGCTACTTCAGGTTGAGCCAAAAATGATGCTATCGATGCGGCATCTATTCCATTTTCGGTGCAGGATAAAGTGATACCATTTTTATATGCTGCCTGAGCGTCGCCGGCTACCAATCCTTTTTCATAAGCTTCCGCTTTAATAAAGCTTATTTCTGAACAATTCATAAAAGGAGAAAATCCAGCCGCCACATTGGCAAATCGCTGACCTATACCGGAAACATTATTTCCATTATTGGCTGTATTACTTAACTGATTAGGGCCAAACTTGTATCCATTATAACCACCATTATTATTTAGACGTGCATACACGGGTAAACGGGGATCACTATTATCCTTAAGCGAACTAATAAGAACGTCATTCATCCGGTACTGGCCGGTATACGCCCCGGTGGTTCCAAGCCTGTTGTACCAATACTCATTGTCGGGTGCTACACCGGGGAACCACAAATAGGCATTCTCAGTAGTAGCTGTCATTACCGGATAGGAAGTCTGATCACCTAATATTTCGGAAATGACCGATTTTGCAGTGGCCGGGTCAACCAAAGACATCCGTATTGCAACTCTCAATCTAAGAGAATTACAAAATTTTCTCCATTTGGCGGCGTCTCCTTTATATATCAAATCTCCAACTCCAATGTTGCCTTTTCCACCTTGTTTAAAAATATTCGCAGCTTCCTTTAATTCAGCAAGTATTGCTTTATAAACGGTGGCCTGGTCATCATATTTAGGGTAGAGTATGCTTGAATCTAGGCGGAACGCTTCAGTATAAGGTATACTACCCCACATATCAGTCGTCATTTGGGCATCATAAGCTTTTAATGTAAGTGCTGCACCATACAGATTGGTATTGCCTTCCGCTTTAGCGATTTTAGCTGCATCAACAAGGTAGGTCATGGCGATATACATCCCCCGCCACATACTATTATTAATATCCACACGGTATTCATAATCGCCCAGGCCGATGGCCGCTGTCTGACCTGCATAAGAACCTGTATAATAAATCCCCAGCCGTTCACCAAATAATATACCGGCAGTAGATAAAGTTCCACGGGCAAAAACATTGGTTGCAGGTACAACCGTGGCTGCGTTAGGGTTTACATTTATAGAAGTAAAATCCTTGGTGCACCCATTAACCATCGTTAATAATACACCCGTAATAAAAAGTAATTTTATAGTTGGTATCTTTTTCATGTCCAATGCTTTTATCTATTATCAAATTTTTTATTTTAACATCAAAATCCAGCAGAAAGCCTAAACCCAAAGTTGCGGGTGGTTGGTATCTGGAAGTTTTCAAATCCCACACCCGCGTCGCCTCCTCCTAATCCTACTTCAGGGTCTATGCCAAATTGGGATGTACTCTTATCCCTATAAAGAATAGCAAGATTTCTCCCGAAAACAGAAACGTTAAGCTTCTGCAACCAATGAATCTTTTTTACGTTGATATTATAGCCAAGAATCACTTCCCGAAATTTGACATATGACCCGTCAAGAATGGAGTACTCATGGTTATTCCATACCCATGCTCCGCCATAATAATCCTGAGCAGATACACGCTTATCATTTGGACTGCCATCTTCTTTAACAGCATCCAGAATAAGTCCTGTTTCCCTTACATTATTGGCTGTGGTTACGGCATAACTTCCGGTTGGATAGGAATGCCAGGCAGTAGTACTAAAGAATTTGCCTCCCATTCTCATATCAATAAGAAAACTCAGATTTATATTTTTATACCTAAAAGAATTATTTATACCACCTATCCAATCAGGAGTAACCGTTCCAAAATTTTTGGCAACATTGGTAGAAGTTGGGACCCCGTTGCTACCGACAACAATTTTACCTGATTTGGCATCTCTAACAAAAGGAAGCCCCCAGATACTACCCCAATCCTGCCCGGGTATTCCTAATGTTTTAGCACCCCCGAAACCAGAAGATATTTGATAGGATTGCAAATCTCCATAGAGCTTATTAACGACATTCTTATTCCTGGCCCAGTTAACAGATATATCCCAGTTAAGTGCTGATTTATTTTCAAGAATTTTCCCTGTAAACATAACTTCAACCCCTTTGTTTTCGATTTCTCCTGCATTTAGTTTCATCCCCGTATAACCGGTAGTGGTGGAAGTTGCAACACTTATGATTTGATTTACTGTAGTTTGATCATAATAAGTAACATCCAGGGATAATCTATTTCGGAGAAATCTTAAATTACCCCCTATCTCATAAGATTTTGTCTCCTGGGGCTTTAAATCAGCAGGAGGTAAAGTACCAGTCGGGGCAAAGAGCGAAATAGAGTTAAAGGAGCTTGCAGAATAGGTTCTGCTTAATTGGTAGGGATCCGTATCGCCCCCCACCTTAGCCCAACTTGCTCTAATTTTTGCAAAAGATAAAATGTTTGAGCCAATTTTGAAGGCATCAGTAATCACAAAACCAACACTGACCGATGGATAGAAAAAAGATCTGTTATCCGGCGGCAAGGTTGAGCTCCAATCATTACGTGCTGTAACACCTATAAAGAGAAAATCCTTGTACGACGCATTCGCTGCTGCAAAAACACTATTGGTCCTCTTTTCACTATCAAACATGGATGTGGAAGGAGTTCCTTTGACATTTGAAATCGTATATAAATCAGGGACTGTTAAATTACTGGCTGCCAAGGTCGTACTATTGAATCGGTTGTCCCGGTAATTGGCTCCTACAAGACCATCAATACGAATCTTGCCATAGGTCTTATCGAAATTCAAAATAAAATCAAGGTTTTCTTCCTTGGTAAAAATATCAGTTTGATTGAACTGTCCACCTTGTCCTCTCCTGACATTATTTTTAGTACCCGATTGGGTTATGGATTTTCTCTTTTCTGAATAAAAATCAACTCCGCCGCGAACCATGGCTGACAACCAATTTGTAATTTTATAAGTTGTGGTTATGTTGCCAAAGCCTCTGTTTCTATTTAATCCATTAAGGTTATTATAGTAAAAAAAATAATTGTCTACCCCCGGCCACATGGAAATATTTCCATTTTCTGAATATTGATCATGTAAATATTTAGTGTCAAAATCGCGTTGGGTCCATCCAAAGTCAACGCCGGCACCCGAATAGCCGGTAACCGGAATGTTTTTACTAGACTTCACTAAGTAGGTAAAATTTCCAACCATCGTAAGTTTGTCCGAGGGATTTAAAGTAAAACTTGTATTGAAGGTATTCTGTGTTTGATCTGTATTGGGCAGTATGCCGGTTGGCGTATTTTGGTTTGTAAAGGAGAACCTGCCGGTGGCTTTGTCGCTACCCGCGTTGATGGAAACGCTATTGACAGAAGTGACTTGGGTGTTAAAGAAGGACTTGTAATTGTCTGGCCTCGACACCCAGGGGCTGTTGGAGCCTGTTGACCACTGATCTAGATTAAGTCCGGCATTTAGGCGAGGTCCCCAATTAATTGGGTTGTCATCATTTATTCCACCGCCATTTCCATCTATATAATTGTACGAAAACTGTTTTGCGTATTCATTATAACTTATGGTAGAACCAGGATGCTCAGCGAGGTATTTCTTATACAGATATTCTTCGCCATCCCATCCGCCACCGTACTCATTCTGATATTTTGGGAAATAACCAGGAACGTTAAGAACTACCGAAGAATTAAAATCTACGCCCAATCCCCTTCCTTTATATCCTTTTTTTGTTGTAATAAGAATAACTCCGTTTGTAGCACGGCTGCCATACAATGCTGCTGCATTGGCACCTTTTAGAACCGTCATGGATTCTATGTCATTGGGATCAAGGTCGGCCCCAGTATTCCCCCAATCTATTCCACCGCCCCCGTTAAGGTTTGTTGTAGTATTATCAATGGGAGTTCCATCCACCACAAATAAAGGTTGGTTTCCTATAAAAGACGCATTGCCTCTTATTACTATCCGGGAGGAAGAGCCAATTGTACTTCCCCCACTTGTGACCTGGGCACCGGCAATTTTACCTGATAAGGTATTTACAATATTATTGTCAGCCGCGTCAGTCAGCGCAGCGTTATTAAGCTCCTGAACCGCGTATCCAAGTGTTTTTTTGGCTCGCGAAAGTCCAAGGGCCGTCACCACCACTTCTCCTAATTTATTTTCGGAGGAAACAAGTGTAATGTCCAGTTTATTACTTTTCCCTATCGTAATAATATCAGGCTCATATCCGGTAGAAGATATTTGTAATTGCTGACCGGAGGCGGCCTGTATTTTGAACCTGCCTTGTTCATCAGCGCTTATGCCAAGAGTGGTTCCTACTACCTTGACAGAAGCAAATTTGATTGGATTTCCCTCGCCATCTAAAACGGTGCCTGATACTTGCATTTGTTGCGCGGACGCTGTAAAACTTATTCCTATGCAAAAAAGGAATGTCCCTAAGACAGTTAGAATTTTAGTCATAAAGTAGAATTTTTGGTATTAGGTTTGACTATACAAATAGGTGCTGTGCTATTACAATTGTTGATTCACATCTCTAAG
>JBBRCW010000427.1:0-5083 GCA_038204535.1 Chitinophagales bacterium
CTTTAACTGGCTTATTGAAAAAACGCAAATTCAATTTGCTCAAAGGGTAAGAAGTGAAAAAGGATTACTTGTACATGTATGGGGCAAATTTGCAGCAGCATTATTCTTATTATCTAACTTTCTAACCCTTGATTAGCATTAATAATGAATGTGAATGATAAGATGTTTTCCTATCCCCCGGAGGGACTTGTATTTAAAAAGTATTCAAAGGCATTGGGCCTAGCAAGTGCCATTGGCGTCAACTTATGAATTCAATTATTTTGCGAAAACCTTTACAAGACAATGGATTGAGGTGAATTAGTCGTAAAAAAGGCTTAAGAATTAATATAAATTGATCCACGAGAAATTATGCGGAAAAAACTGCCATAAAAAGATGAGGTTCAAGGGTGCCCCGCCGTGGCGAATTGGTGTCAACTTAAGACTTCGGCATTTTAGCTAAAACCTTTACCAGGCAATGGTTTGAAACGAAAAGATCGCTTAGGAATAAATAGAAAAGGATATACGGCAAATTATGCGGAAAAAGCCGCCATAAAAAAATTCGGTACAAGTGGGTTCCGATAAGCCGGAATTAAAATGACACCCGTCCGAACTGATGTTCATCCCCGCCTGAATGATCAGATCGGGCAGGCGGGCGGGCAACCGGAGCATAATAAAAGCCTGCTGTTCGTTAAAAAAAAACAAATTAAGTTAACCAATGCGATATTGATCAGGAAGGAATCCTTCAAAAGAACATCTAATTGGATCTTCAATTTCAGACACATGTAAAATCGTCATTGTAAATTACCGACCAATGGAACTTTGGAAATTGGTTTTCGCGGTTTATTTCCAGCGCTTCCAAAATGTGCCGATGCTACGCATCTCGAAAATCGCGTCGTCATTTTCGCCAACGGATTGAAATCTCCCGGTATCCGGGACTACCAAATGAGTCGATGCTACGCATCTGCAAATTGGCGGTCAAAATAAAAACGGAAATAGAAGAGCCATAGAATGATCCATTTAGTAGCCCCGTTTTAATCTGGGGAAAAATATAAGTAGAAATATCGCCGAGCCGTAGGCTCCATCAATTTGGCAGTCCCGGAATCCGGGAGGTTTTAACCCGAGGGAAAAGTGAAATAAAAAATTTGTGAGAGCCGTAGGTTCGATTCATATTTCCAATAACATACAGAGGTAAAACATGTCTGAATTTTTGTCGTTAATTTAATCCCATAAATTTAGACCTCCTGTTCCCATGCCACAAAATCAATGATTTAGGCTGAGTTGTTCGCGAAGCAAAACATTGCATTTAAAGTATAGTTATGTAAAGCGGTGCTGCCGGTTAGACGAAAGCCCGGGAGAAGCATGTTTCTGAGAGAAGGACAACCGTCATGAATCAAAATGGATCCCTATAAGTGAAAATGCTGTTGTCATTCAGGTCCCGATATTGATCACATTGGCTTCAACAATTTAGCTAAAACCTTTACCAGGCACTGGTTTGAAACGAAAAGATTGCTTAGGAATAAATAGAAAAGGATATACGGCAAATTATGCGGAAAAAGCCGCCATAAAAATATACGGTACAAGTGAGTTCCGATAAACCGGCATTAAAATGACACCCGTCCGAACGGATGTTCATCCGGGAGGGCAACCGGAGCATAATAAAAGCTTGCTATTTGTTCAAAAAAAAACAAATTAAGTTGACGCCAATGCGCCGCAGCGGGACCATGATTTTTAGAATACCTACTGTTTGACCCAAAAAAAACAGTTAAGTTGACGCAAATGCGCAATTGCGCTAGTGCGGTATATTTTGAAGAATTGTTGGGTGGTGAACTATAGAAAATAAATAAAGATCAATCTCGTTTAAAAAAAATCACCCACGAGGTTTATGTAGCAAAGACGCAAAGTTTACCCATTCTTCTTCGCGTCCTTGCGTTGCATTTTTTTGCGCCTTTGAGAGACTTTCATAAAAATCTAAACGACATTTACAGATAATTTCTTATTTCGTTTTTTTCTTTCTTGCTACTTTTTTAGGAGGGTTTGCCTTCAATTCTTCTATAATGGCTTTTACTTCTTCAATGGTAAGATCAGCAACTTTTTCCTGCTGTACTTTATTTAGTTTATAGTTTCTAAGTCCCTGTTTAATGTAGGGGCCGTAGGGGCCTTTCAATAGTTGAATTTTTTCTTTCACAAATACCTTTATCGTGCGCTCATCTTTTGCCGTTCGCTTTTCGGCGATCATGGGGGCAATATCATCTAACAATACACTATAGGGATCCATCTCTTTGTTTAGAGAATAGAACTTTTTATTGTGAGAGGCATAGGGGCCAAACCTTCCAATGTTTACCAGCACCTCAGTACCCTCAAACATACCCAGGTTGCGCGGCAGTTTAAAAAGCTCCATAGCCTCTTCCATATTAATGGTCTCAATGCTCTGGTCCGCTTTTAATTTTGCAAAACGCGGTTTTTCTTCTTCATTGCTTGTATCGCCAATTTGCACCATCGGGCCAAATCGCCCCATGCGGGCTATCACTTTTTTGCCGGTTTCGGCATCCACTCCCAACTCGCGTTCGCCTTTTGCCCTTTCTGCAGTTTCTAAGGTAATTTCTATATTGCTATGAAAAGGTTTGTAAAATTCATCGATCATGGTGCTCCACTTTACCTTACCCTCTGCTATTTCATCAAATTCTTCTTCAATGCCGGCAGTAAAACCATAATCCATCACTTCTTTAAAATGCTGCTTCAAAAAGTCTGTCACTACCATACCTAAATCGGTTGGAAACAGTTTTGACTTTTCAGCACCGGTATTCTCGCTTAAGATATTCTTTTCGATTTTATTATCATTCCCCAGCTTTAACTGGTTAATTTCTCTTTTTACGCCCTCTTTATCCCTTTTGTCAACATAATTGCGCTTCATTATGGTTGTAATTGTGGGTGCATACGTTGAAGGCCTGCCAATACCCAACTCTTCCAGTTTTTTTACCAGCGATGCCTCGGTGTATCTCGGCGCGGGCCTGGTAAATTTTTCATTGGCCGTCATCTCCATGAAATCGAGTACCTGATTTGCCCTGAGCGGAGGTAATATTCCTTCTGTATCCTCTTCATCTTCATCATCTTTTCCTTCGAGGTACACCTTTAAGAAACCATCAAATTTCATCACCTCGCCGTTAGCCGTTAATTGATCTTTATTGGTGGAGATATTGATTTTGGCAGTGGTCTTTTCAAATTGTGCATCGCTCATTTGCGAGGCGATCGTTCTCTTCCATATTAGATCATACAAGCGCTTGCTGTCAGCATCTTCCACTGAATGGTTTTCTATATAAGTTGGGCGGATGGCTTCGTGGGCTTCCTGTGCGTTTTCGTTTTTGTTTTTGTATTTGCGGGGCTCATAATAATTCTTACCATAACTGCTGTTTATTTCCTTTTCAATTTCGGTCATGGCAGTTTCGCTCAGCGCTATGCTGTCTGTACGCATGTAAGTTATCTTTCCGCTTTCATATAGACGCTGGGCCAGCAGCATTGTTTTGCTTACGCTATACCCCAGCTTTCGACTGGCTTCCTGCTGAAGTGTTGAGGTGGTGAATGGCGCAGCGGGGCTTCTCTTGGCCGGTTTAACAGTTATATCGGCAACGGTATATTTAGCCTGAAGACAACTTTCTAAAAATTGCCGGGCTGTTTGCTGCTGACTTATTTTTGAAGGGCCGTCTGCTTTAAAGTTTACTGGTTTGCCGTTTATGTCGTTGGCATTAAAGATTGCCTCCACCTTATAACTGCTCTCAACCGAAAAATTATTGATCTCCCTTTCGCGTTCTACAATCAAACGAACGGCAACGCTTTGCACCCTGCCTGCACTCAGGCTTCGTTGCATTCCTATTTTTCGCCATAGTACGGGACTTAATTCAAAACCTACCAAACGGTCTAATATTCGGCGTGCCTGCTGTGCATTTACCAGGTCCATATTAATAAGACGGGGATTGCTGACTGCTTTTTTAATGGCCGGGGCAGTTATTTCGTGGAAAACAATGCGTTTGGTGGTTTTTGGGTCAAGGCCTAAAACTTCCGCTAAATGCCAGCTGATGCTTTCACCTTCGCGGTCCTCATCCGATGCCAGCCAAACTTCCTTCGATTTTTTGGCATATTGCTTTAATTCTTTTACAACCTTTTCCTTATCCTCCGGCACTTTATAGCGTGGCTGGTAATTATTGTTTACATCAATACCCATGTCATCCTTTTCAAGATCGCGTATGTGGCCATAACAACTTCTTACCTCAAAATCGTCACCCAAAATTTTTTCGATGGTTTTTGCTTTTGCTGGCGACTCAACAATTAATAAATTTTTACTCATTATATCTTTTTATAAATTATCTACCGGAAAAAGCTAAAAAGAATGTTTTACTACAGCCGGCAATAATACAAATAACCGAAACAGCCTCATAAAATAACTGCTTACGGCACGTGCAATATTACAGTATAACTTTAAATAGTAAAATATTTGCCTAAGTAGCATAATATCTCAAACACCGTAAATAATGATATTTTGCTGGTAGTTTTCTTAAAAAAAAGGTAAACTTGTTTTGATCAGGTGCTTGAATTTCAAAAGGAGAGACAGTTAAATGTTTGTTTTATACCAAAACATCATTGCAAGCATATTCAATTTTCTATAAACAAATCTGTCTTTGGCAGGCTTTCCTGGCTTGTATATGAAAGGCTTTTTCAACGATTTATATATTCAGGATCACTATTGTCCGAGATAGAAATGGGTAAAATCTACAAAAGCCATAAATGGGCAAAAAATTGAAGATTAGTGCTCTGAGCTTGCCCTATTTGAGATTTTAAAAAAATATTTTTCGGTTATTCAATTCTCAGGGCCTGTCTCAAAAGCAGGGGGGCCTATTTTTGAGACTAATGGCTTGTAAATAAATCTGCCGATACTACAGATTTTTTATACCGCAATCTCTTTTTATTATGCAATGCAAGCAGCCCTTTTATGCTGATATAGCTGGGTAGATGCATTCTAAGTATACTCACCATATTACTGAATGCCATTTTTGATTTGTTTTGAAAATGAATGTGGCTTAATAAGAGAAGAGCAATTAAAGCACACCAAATT
>JBBRCW010000428.1:0-5071 GCA_038204535.1 Chitinophagales bacterium
AATTATGCCAGATGTTATCCAAGGGATCCCGAAATAAATTCGGGATGACGGCGCTCCCTAATCAGCATTAGAAATATCCATTTGCAACCGCGATCAATCATCATTATTCACTATTAGTTCTTCATTATTCGCTACTCACCACTCACAACTCACCACTCACTACCCCGCCTCGCTCCAGCCATGCAATTTTCTAACTTTTATCATGGTGGCCAGTATGTCGTTCCAGGTTTGCTGCTGGTGCAAAATGTCATTGGAGAACATACATCCATCCCAGCAAATATGTTTGAAGGCTTTGGTGAGGCTGCCGTTTTCGTTGCGGAGCCAATACCCCGCATCGCTGGCGATATCCAGCTTTCCATTGGGGTCGGTGGCCAGGCAATGGCGGCCGGTCTTATCGTGCGAACCGGTGCCATGAACGGTGCCGTCGTTTTGGGCCACATGAAAATCTATCGTCCAGGGGCGTAAAGCTTTGGTGATGGTTTTTAATCCTTCATTGAGTGCTTCGCGATCGCTCCAGTCAAAGTCTGCCGGCAAAATTCTGTCTTCGGGCCGGTTATAACCCAGCAGATACAAAAGCGTGTGCGACATGTCGGCCTGGAATCCAATGTTGGGCCGGTCAACCATTTGAAGGGTTTCAATCATCGTTCTCCAGCTATGCATCCCCCCCCAGCAAATCTCGCCTTCGGCAGCAAGCCTTTCATCGTACTCAGCCGCAACATCGCAGGCTTCTCTAAAAGTTTGTGCAATCAGTTTTGTATTGTTAGCGGGGTCTTTGTCCCAGTTTTCGGGAGAGCTGGCAGAGTCGATCCTTACCACGCCATACTTGCGAACGCCATGGTCGCGTAAAACTTTTCCAAAGTGGCAGGCCTTGCGAACCATTTCAACAAACCGGGCACGTTCTTCTTTACTGCCCATAGCCGGCCCGCCCCAAATGGGTGCCACCAGGCTGCCGATGTTCAGATTGAGGCCGCTAACTTTATCGGCCAGTTTTTTTATTTCGTCGTCGGTACTGTCTATGTTTATGTGCGGATCGAGCAAGCCTATATCGATGCCATCGAACTTAACGCCGTTCACCTCTGCGGCGGCGGTCATGTTCAGCATATCATCAAAAGAAATGGGCGGTTCGGAGTCCGGACCCTTGCCTACAATACCAGGCCAGGTTGCATTGTGCAGTTTGGGATAATTATTTTCTTGCATATCGTTAAATATTAAAAAGGTTATTCTATGGCAGAAATCAAAATCCGGTAATTATGCTCATCAAGCTTTACTTTATAGATGGCATATCAGGATTTCCCGGCCCAAAGTGTTTCAGCATAACTATAGGGTCTGTGGTGGATGGGTTCACAATGGTGACGCCCTCCATGGCTGCCTGTTCGCTTACAAAAAACTCATCGTTGGTTAACTGCCCATAGCGGATCAACGCCGGGGTCTCAATATGCCACACGCCCATTTTACCATGGCCCTGCATAACAATCAAACCATAAGCAGCACTGTCTTTTATAGTAACCGTTACACCGGGGGCCACCGTTAGTTCCTTGGCGCTAAATGCATCCGACAGGTAACAAACCCAGTTTTCAACATAACCATCGGCTTTCATTTCTTCAATTGCCTTCACCGGTTTTGGGGCCATAAAACGGGTCTCCAGAATATTGGGATTGGTGTTTAAATCCCAGTCGATTACTTCCATCAGCTGGTCGTAATCCCCTACACGATCCGGCGGTGTACCGTTCCATAAAAGCTCTTCGGGTATAATGGCTTCGTTTACCAGCGACTGGTACATGGCAAATACATCGGAGGCTTTTTGCGGCTCATAGGTACACATGCTTCCGGGGGCGTGTAACATGCCGGGGGGCACATCCCAACCGGTGCCGGGCTCCAGTTTAAAGGCCTGCGAAAAAGTGGTGATCTTATTATCGCCTTTCGTAAAATTTACCAGGCACTCGCGTATCTGCTCTCTGGTAGTGCCGGGGGCAATGCCAAAAAAGGTATAGGGAAAATCGCCACCATGGTTATTTAACTGGGGCGGAAAATAATAGGCTTCGGGCTTACCCAACTGGCCTATAGGTGCGGCATGCTCATCGTTGTGATGTATGTGGTGCGGCAAAGGCCCCATGTTGTCGAAAAACTTTGAATACATGGGCCAGCTTTGGTATTCGCTCCAAAGCCTGTCGCCTATCATTTCGCCTTTCAGCTCGTTGATGGCGTCTTTCAACAGCACTTTTTCTTCTGTGCCTCCATCGCTAAATACAATGGCGCTCAAGCCTTCGTTCTCGCCTGTTAGCGGTCCGTTCTTGGCCGGCGTGGTAGAAGATAACCAACGCTCATCTATGCCCCCGCGGGCGCCGCCCAATACATAATAATCGTCGGGGTGCAGTTTAATTCTGCGGCCCGGCACACAAAATGAACGCGGTACCCAGGTGGGTGCCAATCTTACAATACCACGACCTTGCTCTAAGGCCTTTTGTGCAACACTCGTTTTTTCTTGAATTTCCATGGCAATTTTATTATGATCTAAAATAATGATTCATTAAAAGCAAAAGATAAATAATCCGGCTGAAATTCCGCCTCATAATTTATTGCTGTTCCGAAATTTTTCTATTGAAAAATCCGACGACAATAAAATTTTCAATCGGGAGCGTTTTTCTAAAAAGCCTGCGGGTTCTACCCTAAGCAAGCCTGCCCCTTTGAAGTTAACAACACACCAGCCCGTCAATACCTTATTATCTATAGCTGGTGTGTTGTTTAATTATTTGCCTGATATATCAGTTTGGTTATCCCTTAAAAAAAAGGACTTAAAGCTGCCTCATCCGCAGGCAAACCGTACAACAGGTCTAAATTGGTAAATGCATTGTTTGGCGGGACCGCGCCAGCCGGATAATAATAATCCTGCGGATTGGCCTTTACCCTGTTGCCATAAGCGGTTATTACCGCAACTGCCCTGCCTGTTCTAATCAGGTCGAACCAGCGCTTATTTTCAAAGGCCAATTCAACCCTTCTTTCATCGTAAATTGCCTGGCGCATATCGGTAGCTGTTGAAGGCAGCAAACCTGCACGAACCCGCACCATATCGAGGTAGGTTTTGGCTTCGCCTGGTTTGCTTTGCTCATTCAAGGCTTCTGCTAAAAACAGCAATACTTCAGAATAACGATAAATGGGCCAGTTGGTGCCTGTATTGTTATGCAGTGCATGGGTCTTAGCAAACTTTTTTACGTAAGGGTACACTTTGTTGGCCCTTAAACTTCCGCTAAGCGTAACATAACCGATGGTTATATCTTTTCTTTTATCGTTGGGTTCATACGCGGCAATAATATCGGGTGTCGGTGCATTATTTCCTTCGCCGCTTAATGACTGCGGATTAGAAGTGCCGGAGATGGGTTGCAGTTCGGCAGAAGTCATCGGCCTTGGCAAAAAGTTGTACATAAATGTTCCGTTATAACCGGCTGAACCTTCCTGGAACTGCACTTCAAAAACAGACTCCTTATTATTCTTATTGCCTGTGGAAGTTGTGAAAGCATCATTGTAATCGGGCATTAAGGCATATTCATTACTGGCTACGATTTCTTTCGCCAGTTTCTCTGCTTCCGCCCACTTCTTTTGTACAATGTAAACATTGACTAATAACATTTTAGCAGTTCCTGAAGTTACACGCCCGGGTTCCTGTGTTGACTTGGGAAGCAGCGAAGCGGCTGCGGCCGAAGCATCCTTTATAATTTGCGCATACACTTCGTCAACAGATGCCAGCGGCAATGCAGCCTCTGAACGATTGGTTACCGGTGTTAAATGCATGGGAACTTTACCAAAATACCTCACCAGTTCAAAATAGGCATAGGCTCTTAGAAACTGGGCCTGCCCTTTCAAATTACTTTTTGATGCCGCAGAAAAATCAACACCATCAATAGTGGTTAATATTTGGTTCGTACGGGCTATGATCTGGTAGTCGAGCCGGTACTGATTAAGCACGTGCGTATTGGTTGTAACACCGTTAGCGGTGGGGATGGCAAAATCCGCAATGTTCTCCTGCTGCTCGGTGGCGCCAAACAAAATATTACGGAAGTAATAAGCATTGTCGCTATGCATTTCGCCCAGCAGGTATGCACGGTCGTTCACTATGCTGCGCAAGGGCACATAAGCCGCATTAACGGCCTGTTTAAAATCAGCCTCCTGAGTAAAAAAAGTGGCCGAACTCAGGGCTGTTTCAGGAACTACATCCAGAAATTTTTTGCACCCCGATACCGAAAGGGCAATCAGGAAGGTGGCTATTATTTTTGATTTCATTATATAAAAAATAAATTGTTAGAAAAATTATTTGCTTGATCCTGCAGCTTAAAAATTCAGGTTAACGCCTAATGTATAAGTGCGGGGGACCGGATAGTTAGACAGATCAATACCCTGGCTCAGGTTACCGCCGTCGCCTTGTCCGTTACCCTGGGCACTGGTTTCAGGATTTGGCCCTCCCCAATACTTGGTAAATGTATACACCTGTTGCACCGAACCGTAAACCCTTGCGGATTTGAATACCTTATTTTGTACACCAATGTTATACCCCAGCGTAATATTTCTAATTGAAAAATAAGAGGCATCCGCAATAAACCTGCTGTTCATCCAGTCTCTTTCAATACCGGTAACATTACCACCGCCCACTGTTGTGCCGTAAAAACCTTTACCAGGATTGGCTTCAGACCTCCAGCGGTATTGAACTTCCTTTACCAGGTTAAACACACCATCCAGGTTGGCGGTGCTGTACAAGTGGCGAACCAGTAATTTGTTGCCATACGAGCCGGAACCCACTACAGAAAAATCAAAATTTCCATATTGTAATGTGTTGGTAATACCATAGATAAATTTGGGGAACGGGCTGCCAATGATGGTACGGTCATCTTTGTCGCCACCATTGGTAATGATGCCATCACCATTTGTATCTAATAATTTAATGCTGCCAATAGTAGAACGGCCGGGTATCTTGGGACTCTTATCCAGATCGCCCTGGTTTTTGTAAACGCCATCAGCTATCAATCCGTAAAATTGTCCGAAAGGCTGACCAACCTGGGTTATATGAAAACTACCGTATACC
>JBBRCW010000429.1:0-4959 GCA_038204535.1 Chitinophagales bacterium
AAAAGGAAAACAAAAAAACACCTGACACAGCCTACCTCGAAATGCTCTCCTGGTCTGTATTCATTACCACTATTTCCGGGCAAACGGCTGGTTACGACTTCATTTACAAGGCATGTAGCATAAGGTGGAGGATAGAGATAATCTTCAAGTCGTGGAAAAGCAGTATGGGGTTCTCAAAAATTCATACAGTGTCACAAAACCAACTGTTAATAATACTGTATGCCAGATTTATCATGATAATCATATGCATTCAGTACATATTTTCTCCGGCAAGAAGAATAATATTAAACAAAATGAAAAAAGAATTAAGCATGCTCAAAGTGATACCTAATGAAGAATCCTGCCAAAATACTGAAACTGATAAACGTAATAAACCAAAATCCAAAACAGCAAGGCAATCAACTACAGGCACTGGCAAGATATTGTTCTTATTAAAAAAGAAAAAGGTCAAACTTTGAATCTGACTTCAATTCGATAATTTGGCCTTAGGTTGACGCGTATGCCCATGGGGGCTACCTGTTTATAGAATAAAAGATTAATCGGGCATCCAGGCTCCATAGGAGCCGCCTAAATTCATCAAAACAGGAAGCACCTACATCCGACACTACCGTGTATTTTTCTATAAACAGGATGCTTCTATGGAGCAAAAAAGACTTTACGAATGTGTCCACACTATAGATCAGACCTGCGGGGTCGCACACTTGAACATTTGATTTTTCCTTCTGCAAATGACAATTATACCTTTACGGGTACACTCCATCCATAAGATTTATAGATTATACCTTTTTAGGTATAAAATCCCATTTATTTCTATCTTTATACCCAATCAGGTATAAAATGGAGCTTTCCCAATTTTTGAAACAGCAACGCAAAATGCATCATCTAACCCAGCAAGACCTTGCAGCCAAATCAGGTGTAGGGTTGCGTTTGGTAAGAGAAATTGAGCAGGGAAAAACAACCATGCGTATGGATAAAGTGAACCAGATATTATTGCTGTTTGGCGCCACACTTTCTGTTCAGATACAATCTCAAACAAATGGCTAAAAGTGCAAAAGTTTTATATGATGGAACATTGGCCTGTATTTTATCCGAAACGGATGATGGTTATGTTTTGCGATATGATACGCATTACCTCGAAATGCCAGGCAGCAAATCCATCAGCCTGACCTTGCCAAAACAAAAGGAAGCATTTACAAGTAAAACCTTATTTGCGTTTTTTGATGGTTTGATACCTGAGGGTTGGTTGCTGGATATAGCGGTAGATGTTTGGAAGGTAAAGGCTAATGACCGGTTTCAATTATTGCTTGCTACCTGCAGGGATACCATTGGGGCAGTAACTGTTGAACCTAACATTGAAGAGAAATAGATATGTCATGTTTTGTTATAAAGATGCGGGTACATTAAATTACCATCCGGGTTGCGCTAAAAGGTTTTTTGGCACACCTGAAATTCCTGTATTAAACCTCGACGATCCGTTATTGGAGGCGCTGGCCAGACAAACGATCAACCAGCGCATTGCGGTAACAGGTGTGCAGCCAAAACTGTCAGTTACACTTAAAACGCAAAAGGGCAAAAACCGCTTAACGATAGTTGGGCTGTGGGGCGAGTATATATTAAAACCGCAGCACCATCTCTATGCTCAAATGCCAGAAACCGAAGACCTGACAATGCATATTGCGGAATTATTTAAAATGCCGGTTTGCGGGCATTCCTTACTCAAGGCAAGTAATGGCAATTTAGTTTATTTGGCTAAGCGTTTCGACAGGCAAAATGGTAAGAAAATACACATGGAAGACCTGTGTCAGCTATCGGAATTTTTGACGGAAAACAAATACAAAAGTAGCTATGAAAAAGCCGGCAGGCTGGTCGCGACCTATTGCAATAAGGGGCTGGACCTGTTAAGTTATTTTGAATTGGTATTGTTTAATTACTTGTCAGGTAACAACGATATGCATCTCAAAAATTTTTCTGTGTTACATCTGGGCGGGGGTGTGGCGCTTAGCCCTGCGTATGACCTTGTGAATATAAATCTTATAAACCCCAAAGACAAAGAAGAACTTGGCCTGACACTGAATGGAAAGAAAAATAAAATAAAGCTGTCAGACTTTGTAAAACTAGCAGAAAGCCTGGGTATAAAAGAAAAAGTGTATAGTAACAGTTTTACAAAATTTCAAAACAAAAATATCCTGGTAATGGACCTTATAGACCGTTCATTTCTTAGTAATGAGATGAAAAAGCGGTACAAAGAAATCTGGACCAGGAAACAGGAAATATTTAGCTCAAGCAAATGAGTATTCGTAAAAGCCACCTTACAAGTATTGCCTAATTTTGCCTTATGGAAAAACAGCCTTATCGTTTAGATCGAACCAAAGTTTCTGCTGCAAGCTATAATGATGCGGACGATCATGTAAGTTACTGGGCAGACAAAACAGAGGATGAAAGGTTGAATGCCGCCTGCTTTATTATCAATCAAATTTTTGGCGTTACCCCGCAATCAAAAGTTGACAGAAGTGTGACCGATAAAAGAAAACAACCCTGATGGCAAATTTATTCAACCAGGATTTTCAGGATTTTATTGAAGCGCTCAATACCGCCAACGTAGAATATATTTTGGTGGGTGGTTATGCAGTAATTCTGCATGGATATATTAGAAGCACAGCCGACATGGATGTTTGGATAAATAAAACCCAGGCAAACTATCAAAAGCTAAAAGAAGCTTTTTACCATTTTGGCGCTCCTATATTTCCGAAGGAGGAGTTTTTGGGTACTCAATTTGATGTTTGGGCAATAGGTATTGAGCCGAATAAAATAGAAGTGCTGAGCAATATTAAAGGTGTCGGCTTTTCTGAAGCGTACCCGCTTTGCAAAACTTTCATTCAGAACGATGTCCCCATAAAGTATATTCACCTCAAACATCTTCTACAAGCCAAAGAGGCAGCGGGAAGGTTTAAAGATAAAGCCGATATAGAAGCATTAAAAAAGAAAAACGAAAAGTGAGATGGGGATTAATTATCCTGTCCTTTTCAATACCGGATATTCCGGAAAAATCTTACAAACGTTCGGCGCTGCATTGCTTTTACAAATTAATTCCATAGAGATTATGTCAGGTGCCTAAGGTATGATTGGGGATTATCCAAAAACGCTTTGGTAATGCGGTAATGATCTGTTTCACGGTATTCAACCCGCTGCATGCCATCTTCCTGAATTTCGTATAAAACAGCGCCGGGTATCCCCATTAAAATCGGCGAGTGGGTGGCAATGATAAATTGGGCATTATTGCTTTTTAATACCTCCAGAATAAACGCTATAAGCGATAATTGTTTCAGTGGTGAAAGTGCTGCTTCGGGTTCGTCTAACAGGTAAATACCCTTGTCGAGTATGCGTGTTTGCAAAATTTTTAAATAGGCTTCTCCATGCGAGAAGGCCTGCATATTTTCACCATAATCCTTTCGCATTTCGCGCAGGGAAAAATTCATGCTTTCACTCAATTTTTCGATGATTGAATCGTCCACTTTGCCCTTCAGATCACCAAGGTCATTGGTGATTTTGTTCTTTTCTCTTTCAACCGAATCAACGAATGCGCTAAAATCTTCGGCCCTGAAAAAGAAGCCCCTGGCCGTTTCGCGTAACCATTCAATTTTTAGGTGAGGCTTCAGGAGTCTTGCCGCTTCAAATCCCGCTGACGTGCCAATAAAACCGCCGATCAGCGAAATGTTCAGGGCATAGGCGATGCTTTCCAGTAAAGTTGATTTTCCGCTTCCATTATCACCCACAAAAATGGTTACTGCCTTACCAAGGTCTACCTGCTTTGCAAATTTTACCGCCGGAATATTATATGGAAAAGGGCTTTGCCTGTTTGCATTGATTGAAAAAGATTTGATAAAAGGCATAATCTTCCTTTATAAACTGTTGATATTTTTTCCGGCGGTAAAACCTGGGTGCTTTAAAGATTATCTTTCGCAATCACACTCCAGTCATCGCTGCCATGACCATTTGAAATCCATTCGTCCATTACCGCTGCTACGGCTGGTATAACGGTCAATTGAACGCCGGCCTCGCTTGCTGCGTTCATCATAAGACCGGCATCTTTACGGGCCATGCTTAGTTCCCACGAAGGTTCGTTAAACGTTCCTTCCGATATTTTTTGCAGGCGGGCGGGTACCATGGCGCCGGGGTTCCAGTTATTTAAAAGATGGAGTACATCATCGGCTGCAATGCCATGCGCCTTGGCTACACCAAGGGCATCCCTGAGGCCTGCTGTAAGGCTTATTAAAAACGAATTGCCGGTTAATTTTAAACCAGCCGCTTTGCCTTCCTGCGCCCCAAGATTTAGAAACTTGCCGGTCATTGTGGAGAGTTCCGGCTCCAGTTGGGCGATTACATTTTGGTCGCCTGATGCCAGCATAAAACCCGTGCCTGCCAGCGCATTTGCAGGGCCCATGAAGACCGGTGCATGCAGGTAGGTAAATCCTTTTGCTTTCCAGGCGCTGGTTCTTTCAATGGCACCTTTAGCGGTTGTGGTAGTATGGTCAATAATGATGGCGCCCCGCTTAAGCCCTTTTTCGGCGTTAGCCAATACTTCATCAACCGATGCATCGTCTTTAAGCGTAACATGTATTACATCGGCGTTCTGTATTGCATCGGTAATATTTTCAAATGCTTTCGCTCCAAAAGCTTCCAATGCCTTTGCCCTGCTTGCCGTGCGGTTCCATACATTGACTGCCTGCTTTTTTTGCAGCATGGCCTTTACAAAATTAGAGCCCAGCAAGCCCATCCCTAAAAATGCTTTCATATTATGTGTGATTTTGGTAAAGTTAAATGGTAATTGATTGAACAGATTTTTAGCCTGGGTTATTTATTCTGCTGAATGACCTCCCCGGTCGTTTTATTCCTGAGTATTTGCTTTACTTCCCCATTGGGCAATATTTCTTCTTTTATCAGGTAATATTCATTGTTATA
>JBBRCW010000430.1:0-4905 GCA_038204535.1 Chitinophagales bacterium
GTTGCACACCAAATGCCGGGTGTAATGTTATGCCTTTGACAACTGCTTACAATTGTTTGTATCGCTTCATCAAACAGCGGTGATACCTGTTGGTGACCGGCCTTACCCGTCAGCGATAATTTTAAATCGCCCGAACCTACAAAAATGGCATCCAATCCTTTTACGGATAAAATAGAATCAATCTGCTCCACGGCTTCTTTTGTTTCAATCATCGCAAACGTCATGATCTCTTCATTGGCGTATTCTGCGTAATCTGCGCCAGCGTACACTTTGGCTCTTGTGGGCCCGAAACTGCGCATGCCGGCAGGCGGGTACTTACAGGCTTGTATAAATTCTCTGCAATCTTCTTCAGAGTTGATCATGGGACAGATAATGCCGTACGCTCCCCCATCTAAAAGGCGCATCATCTGGCCAGGGTCTCGCCAGGTTGCCCTTGCCAGCGGTACAGCGTTAGAAGTAGAGATAGCCTGCATCATTTGAATGGCTGTTTCAATATTCATCAAGCCATGTTGCATATCTACTGTTACACTATCCCAACCTATATGCGCCATTACTTCTGCAGTCCAGGTACTGGGTATATGCAACCAGCCGTTTATGACCACTTTTCCTTCACGCAGCAGCTCTTTGATTTTATTTTTCCGCATAATTCTTCCTGTTCGTTTGCTCTTTGTTTTTGTAGGCGGATGGCCACCATTGCTGAATAAGTTCTGCCACTTTTTGCGGCTGCTCCAGTGTACTTAAATGGCCGCAATGCTCCACAATTTTTAAGGTGCTATTCGGCATTCGTTTAGCCATCGCTTCATGTATCCCGGGTGTACAAATTTTATCCTCCCTGCCGGTGATAATTAAAGCCGGACAATCTATGTTCGGCAAATCAGGTGTACTATCAGGTCGGCCCAACTGGCATTTTACCTGGTTGATAAATTTTCCCCTGCCCGTGTTCAATGCCATTTTTAAAACCAATTGCCGCAACGCCTGATTGGCTGCATGGGCGGGATGTAGCATAGCATCTTTTAAAATAGCTGAAGTGATTTCCCTGAACTTACCCTCGCTCGCCATATCCAATAACCTTTGATGCAAAGCTCTTGTAGCTTCAGAAGGTGGCTTATGCGTTGTATTCAGTAAGACCATTCGTTTCAATCGTTGGGGTGCCTGCCTCCATAATTCAAATGCGATGATGCCACCATACGAAAGCCCCATTACAGAAAAATCCCCGGCAACGCTCTTCAAAATATTTTGTGCGAGTGTTTTTAAATCATCAGCACTACTATGGTCGGCTACTATGCAATTTGCAAAGTCAAAAGCTTTTATCTGATGATGAAAAAGCGATGCATCGCACAACGTGCCCGGTATCATCACTAACGTTTCTTTCATGGATGGGTGCTCTTTTTCACATCGTTTAGAAAAAACTCCTGCCTCCTTTTGGGCAGGCAGGGTTTTTTGATGAAATGCGTCTGCTGTGAAGCCAAAGCAAACACCCAATGTTGTTAATTCTGATACCAGTGTTTGGCCGTTATAATATCGCCTCCAATACCACTGGTTGCAGTTTTATAATTTGACGAATTAATAGATTGTTCCAGCACCGGATAAAAAATCCTTGTGGGCACTTTACCGCCGGTTACGGTTGTGGCCAATGGTCCAATGGTAAACGCCGGCAAACCGGTTCTTTTGTACTCGCCCCATGCCTCAATAGTATTGTTAAAGAAAAAGGCCATCCATTTCTGATCCATTAATCGGGTCATGGTGTTATCCCATGCTACCTGCGGAAGGCTTAAAAATCCGGCGGGCACCGGGATACTCCACTGGTTGAAATTGGCGGTAATAGCGGCTTCGTAATATTGCTTCGCCGTAGTTGGAGTGTTTATCCAGCCTTTCATAGCCGCCTCTGCCAAAATAAATTTTACTTCTGCATGGGAGATAAAGGTATAGTCAAGATCGCCATTGTTTACAAATCTTGTGGTTAATAAGGATGTGTTGACATCTCCGTTACCGTTCCATGATTGTGCCTGCTCGCGGGTGAGGCCGTTGGGTACACCTTCGTGATTTGGATAAGTAGCACTGTTTACAGGTTTGCGAAAAAAGAAATCAACCCGGGGATCTCCATAGGATGCAAACATTGTTTGCATGCGTTTGGACATACTTAATCCTGAAAAGCTGGAAATAAGCAGTACAGAAAGCGAGGAGGTATTAGGGCTTACACCGGTGAAATCATACACACCTGCCTCATTATTACTTTCAATAATTGGATAGGTGGATGGATTACTTACAATGGTACTGATTTCTGCAGGGGCATTTACTTCCGGCTTGTTGGATAATCGTAACAGATAACGCAAGCGCAAGGAATTGGTCAATTTTCTCCATTTGGTTACATTTCCTTTAAACAACACATCACCACCCGAAACAAATCCAGTGCTTCCGGCAAAAAGGGTATTTGCTTGCTTCAACTCATTTAGCACAAACAAATAAATGTCCTTTTGCTTATCGTACTTAGGGTTGGAATTTCCCAGGCCCAACCCCGCTTCCACACCCGGAACATCAATCCAAAGTTCAGTGTTCATAGCAAGAAGATAAGCCCGCAGGGTTCTGCCAGCGGCTTCGTATGCAGTGAATCCTTTTTCCTGTGCAGCAACTATCATGTCATTGGCATTAGAGATAGCTGAGTAGTTTTTCCGCCACACGGCATCAAAGAATGCACCTCCTGAAGCAAAATCATATGCATCCAGTTGATTATCGTTCCGCCGGATATAGTATTGCATAATCTGGTCGGAGAGCCAGGTTTGCAACAATATGTGGTCGTTTAGCGGCTCAAATATTACACTGGGTAAAAGCGTAGCCGGATTGTTCGATGTAGGCGCATTGGTGTTCGTGTTGATCTTGTCAAAATCTTTGGTACACGAAGCGAAGAAGAGAAACACCACCAATACACGGACGAGTTTCAACATATTCATTAGTGTGATTTTTATTAATGTAGAAATATGATTGTACTATTTTTTAGAAGCCAACACTAATGTTGATACCGTATGTCTGCGGACTGGGAAGTTGTCCTGCTTCAAAGCCCGGAATTAGTGTGCCTCCGTTTTGCGCCAGTGCTTCGGGGTCAAATTGTCGGAGAAAGTGAGATTTGGTTTTTGTGAAAAGATTTCTGCCAAAGAGAGAAAGGCGTAACGTTTCTGTAGGTAGTTTTTTAAGCCAGGGTTTTAAGTCCGCACCTATGGAAATTTCCCTCAATTTCAGGAATGTGGCATCATAAGAATTTGCTTCAATATTATTTGTAGGAAAATACGAGCGGTACCAATCCTGACCTGTATTGGGAAAGGTGTTTTTTACGAACGTTCCACCCGGGCCTGCAACAGCCCCCTGTGGTACAAATGTGCCGGTGCGGAAAGGAAGTGATTCTGTAATTATTCCGGAGCGGTACAATAGTGAGCCTGTATTAGTATATAGCAGTCCGCCATGCCTGTAGTCCAGTAAAAAACGTAGATTAATATTTTTAAAGCTAATAGAATTGGTTAGGCCGGCTGTCCAGTCGGGATTATAATTGCCCAATCGTTTAATGCTGGTAGCCAACCGTGGCCTAACAACATCGTTGCCATTCACTTTCACCACATCAAGAATAATTTCTCCATCCGGGCTTCTTGCAAATCCTCTTCCATAAATATCTCCCATTCTGCCGCCTGGCCTTGCTTCTACCGTACCACCCGAAGGACCCTGGGCAATAACGAAACTTTCTACACCTTGTGTCAGTTCCAACACTTTACCTCTGTTTCTTGACCATGCCAGTGTAACATCCCAAACAAATTGGCTTGTCTTTACCGGGGTACCTTTCAAAAGCAGCTCTATTCCTGAGTTTTTGATTTTACCAGCGTTTATCAGCCGTGTAGATGCTCCTGAAGCCTGGCTAATCGGAACCTGAAGAATTTGGTCGGTGGTAGTGTTGCTGTAATAATTGATGTCGAACCCGAGCCTGTTCTTTAAAATTTTCACTTCTCCACCAATCTCTATCGCTGATGTTCTTTCGGGTTTTAAGTCGGGATTGATGAGGTTGGAGGGGTTAATAACCGAACTGGGCAGCGTGCCAAACGATAGCACTCGTTGTGTCAACAATGGGTCGGCATCGTTACCGGTAGCGGCCCAACTGGCTCTAACTTGTGCATAATTAATAGCAGCGGGCAATTTCAATATTCTGGAAAGAATGGCGCTTGTGCCAACCGACGGATAAAAGAAACTGTTTGCATTTAAGGGAAGGGCGGAGGACCAGTCGTTACGGCCGGTTACGTCTACAAAAAGTTTATCATCATAATTAAATTGAGCAATTCCATAAACACTGTTAATTCGCTTCTGTGCATCATAATTGGTTGTCCTGGGCACGTCTCCTGCATTCCCTTTATTATAAACAAACGGCACACCCAGTTTCCTTGATTCAAAGAAGTCATTCATAAAACTTTGATCCATTCTGTTGCCACCGGCAGAAACGTTTAAGGACAGGGTGCTGGCTAGTTTTTTATCATACGAAATAAGAAAATCTGCATTTACTTCCTGGTAGCCGATATTTTGCTCCCGGTACAATCCATTGGGAAAGTTGGGTTGCCCTGAAGGGCGCCTTGATTTACGACGGTCAGTGTAAAAGTCTGTACCAATCCGTACAAAGGCAGACAGGTTATCAGCCAACTGGTACGTAGCCTTTACATTACCGAACAACCGGTTCCGCTTAAAACCATTCAGATTTTCTTTAACAATCAGCCATGGATTGGTGCCCCACGACAAAAAATAGTTTTGTGTGATACCTTCTTTGCCCGGAACCCAAACATTCTTATAATCATTGTAATCATAGTTGTTCATGCCCCAGAACATGTTGTTGATGACGCCTTCTCCCCCACCACCAATCACCGGCAGATTATCGGAACT
>JBBRCW010000431.1:0-4892 GCA_038204535.1 Chitinophagales bacterium
GCATTTTTTTGGATGCTGATTGTGCGGGGTGTAGGTATGGGGCTCCTGTTTATACCGATCACTACTTTATCGCTCAGTACACTAAAAGGACAGGAAATAGGGCAGGGGGCCGCTTTTACCGGCATGATGCGGCAATTGGGAGGCTCATTTGGCGTAGCTATAATATCTACCTACCTGGCCCGGAAAAATATGGTGCACCGCAGCGACCTGGTGAGCCAGTTAAATATAAATGATCCAGATGTGCAACAGCGGCTGTCCGGTTTACAGCATAATTTTATGGCGAAGGGCATGGCTGCCAACGACGCTCTGCGTGCAGGTTACAAGGTGTTGGATTATACAGTTACCAAACATGCGGCTGTGCTTTCTTATATGGATGCCTTTTTATACCTGGGTATTATGTTTCTTATTTGTGTGCCGTTTGTTTTACTGGTAAAGGGCAAAAAGAATAAGCGTATGGATTTGGCAGAAGCCATGCATTAAGTATTGACATTGCTTAAATAGTAAATTTTGGTAAGGTCCGGAGAAAATTCTCCGGGCCTTTTATTTACCCACATTTTATTCATGGTGCCCGTTATCTGTATCGAGGCTCCAATCACTATAAAACATTTTTATTAATTTGCAGCCAAGTAAAAATTAGCGTCATGGTAAAATTACAAGTCATAGGCCATTTGGGCAGAGATTGCGTGGTGAATAATGTTAATGGAAAAAGTGTCATAAATTTTGCGGTTGCCCATAGCGAAAAGTACCGCGATGCCCAGGGGGTGCAAAAGGATAAGACCTTATGGGTTGATTGCGCTTACTGGACAGACAGAACTGCCATTGCGCCCTATTTAAAAAAAGGCACACAGGTGTATGCTGAAGGCACGCCTGATGTAAGAACCTATACCGCCGCCGATGGAAGGCAGGGGGCATCCCTTAGCCTTAGAATAACTAGCGTGCAATTGCTTGGTGGCCGGGGCGATGGGTCTCAATCTGGCGGAGACGGCCATTCTTCTGACCAATCGAATGCTGGAAATGAACCCCATTCGGAGACTACCGCAAAACCAACAGCAGCAGAAGTTACAGAGCCAATGGATGACCTGCCATTTTAAATTTTTTCTACAGGCAAGGCTATAAATTATATATTGCAGGGATGGTTTATAAGACCATCCCTTTTTATTGTTACGTGTACAACAGCTTTATATTCATGAAAAGAAGTTTTGTTTCCCTGGTTTTGATAGTTTTTGTCTTAAATTCTTTTGGCCAGCCTGCAATGAAAATTGTTGATTATGTCAATCCTTTTATTGGTACAGGCGGTCATGGACATACCTATCCTGGCGCTACATTGCCCTTCGGAATGATACAGGTTAGTCCGGATAATGGGAAACAAGGCTGGGATTATAGCAGCGGCTATCATTTTTCGGACAGCGTTATCGCAGGATTTAGCCATACCCATTTAAGTGGCACCGGCATTGGCGACCTTTGCGATATTTCCGTTCTACCCATTGCAGGCGTTACGCCCGATACCAACCGGGTAACCAGCTCTTTTTTACATACGCAGGAAAGGGCGTCACCGGGCTTTTATGCCGTAAAATTGAAGGATTTTAATATTTATGCTGAAATGACCACAACCATTCGTTGTGCATTACACCGGTATGCTTTTCCTGCAAGTAAAAAGGCTTCTATCAGGCTCGACCTTAATTTTGCCATCAACTGGGATAAAACCACTCAAAGCAATTTTAAAAAGATAAACGACAGCACTTTTGTGGGATACCGTTTTTCAACGGGATGGGCAAAAAATCAAAAGGTTTTTTATGCCATCAGGTTAAATAAACCTGTAAAAAGCACCACCGTTTTTGTTGAAGGTGCTTTAAAAGATTCGGCAGAGGTTACCGGCAGCGACGTATTGGCCTATCTGAATTTTGAGACAAAAGTCGGCGAAGCGGTCATGATGAAGGTGGGTATTAGTTATGCCGATATTGAAGGGGCCGTAGAAAGCCTGAACGAAATAAGAACCTGGGACTTTAACCTGGTTAAAAATAATGCCGCCGAATTGTGGGAACGCGAACTTAGAAAGATACAGATCAATACAAATGACGCCCGTATCAAACAAATGTTTTATACCGCATTATATCATACTTACCTGGCTCCGGCAATTTTTAGCGACCGTTTTGGGAACTACAAGGGTGTAAAGGGCGATATTAAAAACGGTCAGATGGTCTTTACTATTCAGTCGCTCTGGGATACATTCAGGGCGGCCAATCCGCTGCTTACCATCACCCAAACCGAAATGGTGCCGAACATTATCAATAGTTTTCTGGCTTTCTATGATCAGTATGGATATTTACCTGTGTGGGACCTGCAGTTTAATGAAACCAATACCATGACGGGCTATCATGCCATCCCTATCATAACCGATGCGATCCTGAAAAATATTAAGGGGTTTGATTACGAAAAGGCATTTACAGCCATGAAAAGGAGCGCTGCCCAGAATATACGCGGCACAGAATGGTATCGCAATTTTGGCTTTTTACCAGCCGACAAAATGGGCGAAAGTGTTAGTTATACCGTGGAGTATGCCTTTGATGATTATTGTATCGCTCAAACGGCCATCCGGCTGGGAAAACCCAACGATTTTATAGACTTTAATAAAAGAGCACAGTTTTGGAAAAATCTCTTCGATCCGAAAACAGGCTTTTTCAGGGGAAAGAATTATACCGGAAAATGGGTGGAGCCTTTTGATCCTTACGAAAGTATTGCCGGACCAGGCAGTCCGTACACCGAAGGCAATGCCTGGCAGCACAGTTTTTTTGTACCGCACGATATTGAAGGCCTGCGAAAAAGCTTTTTAACCGAAAACGGACTGGAAGACAAACTGGATTCTCTGTTTACCACGACCAAAAAAATTACGGGTAATGCACCTCCCGATATCTCGGGTTTTATAGGTCAATATGCACATGGAAATGAACCGAGCCATCACATCGCCTATATGTACACTTACCTGCAGGCCCCCTGGAAAACCGCATATCGTGTAAGGGAGATCATGAATAAGTTTTATACCAGTCGGCCGGATGGGTTGGTGGGCAATGAAGACTGCGGACAAATGAGTGCCTGGTATGTGTTTAGCGCCCTGGGATTTTACCCTGTTAATCCGGCCAGCGGCGAATATGTAATTGGTAGCCCAATGGTAAACCATTCCATTATTTTGGCACAAAGCGGTAAAACCTTTAGAGTGAATACTATTAATAACAGCGGTAAAAATGTGTATATACAAAGCGCCACACTAAACGGAAAGCCTTATACCAAAACTTTTATTACGCATGCAAATATTATGAATGGCGGTGTGCTGGAATTGACGATGGGTAATAAACCCGGCAAAACGTGGGGTGTCAATCCTGCAGATGCGCCTTCGAGCATGACGGAGATAACGCTGCCGGTAAAATAGGATTGCCAGCGTCCCGCTGGCAATAAATATGTTTTATGCCTCTGGCACCTTTAAACATTTCTTTTTACATTTAGGGGTGAATGAAAACAACCATCTTTTGCCAGGTAGAGTTTATTTTTTAACGCTGTCTATTGTTGGCGGGGTTGATATTTTTACTAAAAGGCTATATGCCGATATTGCACTGGAGGGGCTGAGGTATTACCAGTTAAACAAAAGAATTTCAATTTTTGCCTACGTAATCATGAGCAGTTATATTCAGTTATTGGTGCGCCCCGGTAATGAAACAATTAATGGCTTGTTTGGCAGGTTTAAAAGTTATACTTCTAAACAAATATTACATTCAATTGAGCAAGGAGATGATGAAGTAAGAAAAAATTGGCTGCTGATGATTTTTCGTTATCATGCAAAATATAAAGCCGGTTTTGATGAATACCATTTTTGGGGGAGTGACAACCAGGTGATGGTAATTGAAAGTGAATTTGATTTTCTTGAAAAAGTTGAATTTATACATTCAAACCCGGTTCGATGTGGTTTCGTAACATCGCCCGGTGATTGGCGCTGCAGCAGCGCCCATCGCAATTCGCCTTTAACAATGGACATTTTTAATTTTCTATAGCAAGGATGCTAAAAAAATACCCTTTGCCAGCGGGACGCTGGCAAACACCTTCCTTTGTTCTTAAATTGCAGCCATGACCACAACATTTTCTTACGACCAACTTTACCAGTTTGCCCATTCCTTGTTTCTCATAATGGGCTGTTCAAAAGAGCATGCCGCATTGGCAACCAAAGTATTATTATCGGCCGATGTTCGCGGCGTGGATAGTCACGGCGTGGCCCGTTTAAGCGGATATGTAAGGCTATGGGAAGCCAAGCGGGTAAACGCCCAGCCAAATATCCACATCGTTCACCAAACCCCCTCAACCGCCGTGGTGGATGGCGATGCCGGCCTGGGATTAGTGGTTGCACCCTTTGCCATGAAGGTTGCTATTGACAAAGCAAACCAGGTAGGTACCGGGTGGGTAAGTGTAAAAAACAGCAATCATTTTGGCATTGCCGGTTATCATGCTATGATGGCGCTGCCGCACGACATGATCGGTATTGCCATGACCAATGCCAGTGCGTTGGTGGCTCCTACATATTCGAAAGAAAGAATGTTAGGTACCAATCCCATTGCGGTAGCCATACCTGCAGGCAATGAGCCACCTTTTGTAGCGGATTTCGCTACAACCACTGCTGCGAATGGAAAACTGGAAATTCTGCAACGCAAGAATGAAGAAACACCAACGGGGTGGGTGCAGGACAAAGCGGGTAATCCATCAACCAATGCAAACGAATTAAAGAAAGGCGGAGCGTTATTGCCATTGGGTGGCGACCGTGAGCATGGAAGTCATAAGGGGTATGCCTTAGGCAGTATTGTAGATATATTTTCTGCGGTATTTAGTGGCGCAAGTTATGGTCCATGGGCGCC
>JBBRCW010000432.1:0-4875 GCA_038204535.1 Chitinophagales bacterium
CAAACAAAGTGATGCCGTCATGCCGGGCCTGACCCGGCATCTCCTGTAATGTTGATTGGGATGTTATCCAGGGGATCCTGAAATAAATTCAGGATGACGGCTCTGGATGGCGGCTATCGAGGACGTTTAGTGGACAGCCGATGGTGACGATTTAATGCCAAACAAAGTGATGCCGTCATGCCGGGCCTGACCCGGCATCTCCTGGAATGTTGATTGGGATGTTCTCCAGGGATCCTGAAATAAATTCAGGATGACGGCTATGGTGGTCGGCTTTGAATGACGGCTTTGGCGGACGGCTTTTAATGCTTAGTGAAACTTTGTGTCTTGGTGTCTTTGTGGTTCAATTCTTTTTTCCGGTATCTCCGAAATGTTGCTTGTATGTTATCCAGGGTATCCTGAAATAAATTCAGGATGACGGTTCTCATTGGCCCGTCATCTCTTGGAAAATAGACAGCGCCCTTAAATCCCCGAAGATGGAGTTGTAAAACCTGATTGGTGTAAAAAAATCTCTGTGAATCTCCGGTGCCTCTATCTCTCTGTGGTTCAAACAGAGCAATAAATCACCAATCATTCAATTCAAAAATCTCGGAACAGGAGTTACAAACCGCAGCGTTTTATTCGCCTTTGTAGCCAAAGACATACGGAGAGCGGTTTCGCAGTTTGCAAACATTCCTTTTATCCTTCCCATCCGTATTATCCGTGTTCCCCTAATAACCAAGTCCATATAATAGCCCTCTAATCCAAATTCACCAATATTTCTTTTGTATAAGCAGTTTCTACCCATTGATGCATTTCTTTATCTGACAGCCATTCTCTAAAAAACCGGTTCGACAAAACCAATGAGATACCTTTTGAAAATGCCCAACCGGGTATATAATTTGCAAAACGAAATAACTTTTCCTCCCTTAATAAACGCTTATGAATTTCGCGGTCGTATTGGGTGAACATTTTTTTGCTAAAATCATTTTGCTGAACCGCTCTTTGCAAAAATTTGGCAGCGGTATAGCCAGAAAGCATGCCCGAGCCAATACCTTCTCCCGAAGTTGGACAAACAATAGATGCCGCATCACCCACCAGCAGCCAGCCATCGCCGTGAGCCTTACGTCGGCTGCCGCTCATGGGCACCCCCCAGCCTTTTACGGTTTCGCCAGGCCGTGCATTCCTAAACCGTTTAGCCAGGCAGGGATCGGTTTTAATCAATTCTTCAAAAGCCTTTCGAACGTTAATATTCTTTTTGGCGATATAGGCGCTTGCCATACCATAACCCACATTGGCCTCGCCATTAGGCAGCGGAAATATCCAGAAATACGATAACGGCAGGCTTTTGGGAAAATACACTTCAATCAGGTTTCCAGGATGCATTCCTTCGACCCCTTTCCAATATTGCCTTACCGCACCGGCGTAGTTGTTACGATCTATCTTACGTTCGCCCAAATGCCTTAACACTACCGAGTGATCGCCATCGGCACCTATCAGAAAGTTAGTTTCAATTTCAATTGCACCATCGGGCCCTTTACCCTCCAGCGTCCAAACATCACCCTGCCTGCTAATTTTTGTTATTTTGGTTGATAACCTTACATCCGCAACCGACCGGTCAATTTTATTTACCAGCAGGTTATCAAAATCGCTTCTCTTGCTTATAAAAAAAATAGGCTTATCTGAATGTTGATGCTGCACACCATTGGCACTGCGCATGATATCTACTAGTTTACCATTGGGCAAAATAAAACGCATGCCCTGCGATGCGGAAAAACTGTCCGCATGCGCCTTTAATTCGTTCTCTGTAATGGCCGGGTCAATATGGTTTAACACACGTATTACGTTCAGGTCCAGGCCATCACCGCATATTTTATCGCGTGGAAAATCAGCGGCATCAACAATTATGTGCGTAATGCCCATCTTACATAAAAAGATACTGGCCGTGGCTCCCGCAGGTCCTGCTCCTATTATACAAATTCGTGTTTTGATTTTTTCGACTCCCATATACATTATAAAATTGTCCTGACTGGCAGGTGCAAGGCGGTAAATATAATTCACATTGTTTATCTGGAAAGCAAACATTGCAGGCGGTACATTAAATTTTGGGCAAGTATGCCTGAACACAAAAAGGACACAAATGGCAATTATCAAAGGAGAGGAACGAGGGATCCTTTGTTGTTACGGGAGGGATTCCTTCGTCGAATGAGAAATTTGAAGGACATGAGAAGTTTGAAGGACAACCCCAATGTCATCCCGAGGCACGAGGGATCCACTGTTGTTTGGGAGGGATTTCTCCTTCGTCTCACAACCCCAAATGTCATCCCGAGGCACGAGGGATCCGTCGTTGTTTGAAAGGGATCCTCCTTCGTCCGACAACCAATATGTCATCCCGAGGCACGAGGGATCCACTGTTGTTTGGGAGGGATTTCTCCTTCGTCTCACAACCCCAATGTCATCCCGAGGAACGAGGGATCCTTCGTTGTTTGAAAGGGATCCTCCTTCGTCCGACAACCCAAATGTCATTCCGAGGAACGAGGGATCTTTCGTTGTTCTGTGGGGGATTCCTCCTTCGTCGGAAAAGGACAGACAGGGTGCTCCTAGTAGAATTCTTCCTTCGTCAGAATGACAAAAATTATCCCTTTTAAAGTTTGGGAAACGCTTTTAATACTCCCCTTTAAGGGGCCGGGGGCCGGCTACCATCCTATTTCAATGTCCATAAAACGTCATTGCGTTCATAGCCTACCAGACCTGCCGATTTTGAAAAATATACTTTGGTAATACCCGCAGCGGGGCAATTGCCTGCAGGCGGACACTCCAACGCCAGTACCTGTGTAAACGTTTTGCCGTTCAATGTAACATTTAAGTCGAACCTGCGATAGGCCGCAGGTTCTATTAATACCAATTTATTGTCGTAAAATAACAGGTTAGAATATTTGGTAACCATCCGTACTTCGTCCTGGTAACCCACCTGCATGTAAATGCTGTCACCCGACTTCTTATCAAAAAAGGTCATTCTTATAAACTGCCCGCTGGTTATGGGACAGTTATCTCCCAGCCAAATACTGTCATTTCCAATAAAGAGATTTTTTATTTCTATGGTATCCCTTACCTGCGCTGCGTTTTCGTACACTACACTTTTGTTGTTTGTATATGGGAGCCACTGTTTTACTCCATCTGTCAACACCTGGTATTGCGGTGATATGGGGCAGGTGTCGGTCCGGCTTTTTGAACAACTAAAAAGAATAATCAAAAAGGCTAATAACGAGTACTTCAAAATAAAATATTTGGATAAATGCAAAATAGTTTCAAATATAAACCCATTGCTAAAGCGAATGACCTAATGGCAAAAAATTAACGCTTGAAGCTAAGTTTTATTGTGGCTATCACTATTCTGTTCGCCGCGGCAGCAAATGTTCTCCTTTAAAATACCAGGTATTTTGCAAAAGATCCGCGGTAAATTATACGGAAAAAGCTGCCATAAAAGGATGGGACACAAGGGTGCCCCTGCCGCGGTGCTATCATATGAACACATCTTTTGCATGTGCTTTTTGTTCGAAATCAAGCAAGGTGATTCTATAATATTAGTCTTAAAATAGCCCCCATAGGGGCTTCCTGTTTATAGAATATAAGATTAATTGGACATCCAGGCTCCATAGGAGCCGCCTAACCGCATCAAAACAGGAAGCACCTACATCCGACACTACTATGTATTTTTCTATAAACAGGATGCTCCTAATGGAGCAAAAAAGACTTTACGAATGTGCCCATAAGATAGGCCGCGGCGGGGACTATGATTATTAGAATTCCTACTGTTTGACCAAAAAAAAATCGTTAAGTTGACGACAGTGTGTTACAGCCCGACATTAAAGATTTTGGAAATTTAGGTCATGTAAACATTTAAAATAGGTCCGAATTCGTTTGGCATCTGCCGGGCTTGTTTTAAATTCAAGCTCTGTGTTCTTTCCGACCACTTTTACATAGTCAATGGTTTTATCTTTCAAAGAAGCTATCTGTAGCTGTGTTGTATTATCCTTCATCAGCGATTGCAGGGTGCCGGTGCAATTGCTTGTATTGGTGGCAGGCATAATAGCATCCGGCTGGTCGGCAAAATGGATGATTGCTTTAGAGGTATTATCAATGCAAAACAGATCGGTGGTCTCCATTCTTACAGACAAAACAATGGAACTGCCAGACCTATAAAAACTCAGGTTCATTTTTTGTTCGCCATTAGACATGACGAATACAGGCGTATAGGCAGTTTGCGAGCTCGATAATCTATCGGAAACAATAGAAAGATTACACGGGTTTTTTTGAGCGACTGATTGCTTTTGAAACAGTAAAAAACATAAACAAATAAAAATATATCTCATAAAGAAAACCGGTTTTCAAATTTAGAATGAGAAACTTATTTCAATTTCCCTTTTACTTTTCAATCTCTTTTTGAATAAAATTAAGAGAACCCTGGTTCTCTGCTTTTTAAAACAATACAAAAACGTTGTTACACAGGTCAATTCCAAAAAAATGAAGGATGACGCAAATAATTTGAACAGAATATTATGAGAAAGACAAGATAAGGCGGATAAGGCAATTTTTTTACCGAATGGTTAAAAAAATATTACGCTGCCACTCAATCTATTTATAAACATCAGCCTAGCGGGGCGGCATTTTCAAAACAAAATCGGCAGGCAAGACCCTGAAAAACAAATTAAGCATCTTATGGCGGCTACAAAGTCAGCACTTCGGCCAAAATGTTTCCATCTTTGCTCCATAAACAAATGAATTTGCCGTTGTTTAGGGCGCCTAATATTGGCTGGCTTCCATTGCTCAGCACCTTGTAATTATTTCTGTGTGATGAGATGGTCACTTTACCCATATTGGTCCATGCATACACCTCAT
>JBBRCW010000433.1:0-4865 GCA_038204535.1 Chitinophagales bacterium
ATAACCGGCTTCCAATCAATGGCCCGCTGAATGCTATATACGGCATTGGCCGCATCTATATCGTTTGCAAATGAAAGGATGAAAAGTGAGTCGTCGTCTGCGTCCAGTGGCGATACATATTTACCCGCCAGCACATCTTGTAGTTTCCTCAGGTTTGTTCCTTTGTTGGCAGTTGGAGCAAAATCTGTATTGGTTACCGTAACATAACTTCTCAATTTCTGTATCAGCAATTGATACCGATATGGAAATAATTTTTCATCATCAATTAATTCTATAGAAAAATCAGGCAACCTACCGGGTTTTATGGCGTTGTGTATAGTCAATAACCTATCAACGGCACTGGTGCCAGAGCTATAAATTATTTGGGACAAAGATGCCATTTGCTGCATCCGTTGAGGTGCATCAAGATTTGCAGTTGGCTCCCAACCACTCATGCGCCAGGTATCCCATAGGTTAAGCAGCCGTTTGGCAACACCTAAAGGATCGTTTTTAAAAGAGGCTGTAAAGAAATAAGATTCAGAAAGCTCAGAAAGCCTTTCTTTAAGTGATAGCACCCTTTCTATTTCAGTAGCAAATACGCCGCTAAGCCCCAGGTGAAGCTCCAACCATTCAAGTAATTTGATAGGGCCAAATGGAATCTTTCCCGCATAGGCTCCGGGGCTGGTGGTGTACGTATGGCAGACAGGGCCGTCCCCCGCCAACCCAAGAATGAGTTCAAGCTTCATCATATCAGTTGTTTGGCAAATTAAAGGAGGGATTGGCAAATTAAATAATATTTTCATACTTCCTTCGGCATGCCAATCTTTTATTTCATTTTTCGTGGCTGAAGTGCTAACCACTATGAGCCTTTAAAAAATCCATTGAACTTATTAATAAAGGCAATTTCCCTTATTTAGTAGATCTGCAAGATCAGGCGGTTTATGAGCTGAATTTAAAAACTCTTTTAAGTGCATTTATTAAGAAAATTTCATCGCCGATTCCTGCAGGTGCAGAAAGAATCTTCTTGTAATCCGAAAAAAGAACCTCATTTTATAACGAAGCCAAAAGCCACTTATCTACACTGAAGTTGTAGCTAAACACCGCCCCAAAACCCAAATTGGATAATCTGTATTCTAAAACCCTCCTTATATTTGCATTATAGCATTGCAGCAAAAAGCATTTTCAAAGTGGTGAGTAATTCGGTGAGTACCGAATTCAAATCATCGGAAAACATTGTACTGACGCGGGTTTCAGGAGATAGGTTCAGGAGCCTAACTCTCCGCCCACATCGCCCTTCGTAGCCTAAGCCACGGAGGGCTTTTTTGTTTGATGGATTATCTTGCTGGCCATGGATTAAACCCGAGTATTCAGCCGAAAATTGAATTGCCACGAATACATGAATAATCCGGACACATCTACCGTTAAATCGACCTGATTGCTGTCGACAGTTTCGGGTTCAATCACAATCCCACATTCCCCCGCCCTACCAAAACCCTGTATTCTCATTAAGTTTAATTGCACCAGCCACCATCTATTTTTATTGCAAAGAAAATACTACCCCCTTGGCCCTGTGACAAATATCACCGCTTACTATTTTGTAGATTTATAGCTTGCAAAGCTTTACCATGATAGAGACCATAAAAGAACACTGGGATACAGTTTTTGATACAAAGACTGAAAACGAAGTAAGCTGGTTTCAGCCCTATCCTAAAACATCGATGGAGTTTGTAAAAGTGTTTAAGCTGCCGCTGAATGCAAATATCATTGACGTGGGCGGAGGTGACAGTCATTTCGTAGATGCTTTACTGGAAAAAGGATATCAGCAAATTTATGTGCTCGACATTTCAGCAAAAGCTATTGAAAAAGCGAAACATCGGTTAGGCAAAAAGGCTTCTGAAATTACATGGATCGTTAGTGATATAACAGAATTTACAGCACCCGTGCAATTCAATTTCTGGCACGACAGGGCAGCTTTTCACTTTCTAACCACCGAAGAAAATATAGGCAAATACGTATCAATTGCTGAAAATGCAATAAAGAAAGATGGATACCTGGTGCTGGGCACGTTTTCGGAGAATGGCCCCGATAAATGCAGCGGCCTGGCTATCAGGCAATACTCAAAAGCCTCTATGTCTGCACGGTTTGAAGCGGCTTTCGACCGGATAAAATGCATTCATGAAGACCATACTACACCATTTAACACCATTCAGAATTTCCTGTTTTGCAGCTTCCGCAAAAAATAAAGATGGGTCGTTTAGCTTAATTTTACCAAATGCACCTTATAATAAAAAACATGGTTTGTCCCCGCTGTATTACTTCAGTGGAGCAATTACTGGCAAAAAATAAACTCTCTGCAAAATATATTCGGCTGGGCGAAGTTCAGTTAATGAAACAACCTTCGGCGGCTGCCTTGAAGCACTTTGCTGAAGACCTGAAACAAACGGGCTTTGAACTTTTAGACGATCAAAAAACGCAGCAAATTGAACAAATAAAAAACCTGCTTATTCAAAAAGTGCAAAGCGGCAGCGTGCAGGAACATTTCAGCATCAGCAAATACCTGGGCGAAAATATTTTTAAAGATTACTCCTCCATCAGCAAACTTTTTTCGGAAGTGGAAGGTATCACCATCGAACAATTTTTCATTTTACAGAAAATAGAAAAAACAAAGGAGCTGCTGATCTACAACGAACAGTCGTTAAGCCAGATCGCGTTTAATCTCGGCTACAGCAGCACACAGCATCTTAGCAGCCAGTTTAAAAAACTTACTGGTATGACACCCACACAATTCAAACAATTGGGAGCATTACACCGCAAGCCGATTGACGGGGTGTAGCAGTTTAGGATGTAGGAATAAGGGCAGAGTGATAAAAGATAAGATTTGGGAAATTGCCTTCATTTTCACTTCTCAATCGTCATTCATTCTTCATGTGTTTGCCCAATTGAAAAATTTGCCTCCGTTCTCAACCCTAAATCGATATACCCTGACTGGTGAATTTACCAATGAGGATTACCGGTAGTAAATTCTGTATCGGAGAGTAGCTTTTTAGAGACGCATGAGAATTTATGACGTTTTTAAGAGCGTGGATGTGGCCGTTTCATAAAAATGGAGCTTTTGAATATTAAGCTTACCTTTCTTTATAACCAGTTTTAGCTATTTCAATAATATTCCAAACTATGAAGAAGGGTTTCCTGTTTACATTTCTTCTATTCTTTTTTATTTTTCTCCGGCAAATTACATACGCTGGTCCCGTTGATCCTTTTTTCCTTCAACAATACGATAACAGAACGGGACTATCCAATAGTTCCATCAATAATATTTTCAAAGATTCAGAGAACTTATTATGGATCGCTACCTGGGACGGCCTCAACATGTTCGATGGAAATACTTTTCATGTTTTCAATTACAATAAAGAAAACGATTTTAAAAGTATTGGAAGCAACGTAATCCAGCAGATTACAGAAGATCATAAAGGAAATATTTGGGTCTCCACTATTGAAGGAATTTCCAGGTATGAAAAAAAAACGGGCAGGTTTTATAATTATTTCTACGACCGCTATCATCGCAGCAGGGTAAGTGAACAGGAATTTGCTTTGGCGGTTGATATGGGAGGGAATGTTTATTGCCTCAATCAAAAAACAGGGCTAAGTTATTATGACGCGAAAATCGACAGTTTCCTTGTCTGCAAATTACCCCGGCAAAATTCGGCAATCGGTAAATTGTTATTTGATGAAGCGAACCGGTTATGGCTTCTGAACGCAGACGGGCAATTAAGTGTTTATTCTGTAAGTCAGCACCAATTTACCAGGCTTAATAGTTTCATTGAAAAAGACGTTATCGTAGATTTTTTTTATGCCAACCACCAGGTGCTATTCTCAACGGCAAGTAACCTGCTTTATAGAATTCATAAAAACGCTTTAGACCGTACGCAGTTAATGCAGGTAAAGCATAACGTTTCTTCATTCATTTTTTATAAGGACCATTACCTGGCTGCATTGTCTTCAAAAGGGTTTGAGGTATATGATGAAAATTTTTTACCGTCTGAATTCTTAAAGGAGGAAAAACGGAAGATGCAAGACATTCGTGTTACCGCGTGGGCATTGGGAAGCGAAGATATATTGTGGTATGGTACAGATGGGAACGGCCTCATAACAATTTATCCCAAAACAAAATCTTTCGGCACAGTTTCTACTGCAAATAATGGAATGCCTTATAATAAATCGGTAAGGGCTTTTTGTGAATCCGACGGTGATTTATGGGTAGGCACTAAAGGTGGCGGCATCATAAGTTATCAAAATTTCTGGACCGATTCTTCTCAGCACAAAAAACTGAATTTCTTAGCGCCAAAACAACTGGATAATAATTCTGTGTATGCATTAAAAAAAGGAAATGATGACTTAGTTTATATTGGTACAGACGGAAAGGGAATTGGCGTATTCGACATAAATACAAAGCAATTTAATAAGTGGGCAGCCATAAAAGGGCATGACGCATACCCTGAATTTGGTTCTGTTTACGCTATCAAACAGGATAAGGATAATTCATTATGGCTGGGAACAAGCGGGTATGGCCTTATTCATCTCAGGATTAAAAGAGATGGGCAGGGTATACTTTCTGTTGACTTTCTTGAGCGGTTTATTTTTAGGAACAATAACTCCGGTCCCGGCAACGACATTATATATTCATTGGCAGACGGCGATAACGATCATCTGTGGATTGGCTGCAGGTATGGAGGTTTAAGTCTTTTAAATAAAAAAACGCTTGTTTTTAAAACTTTTAAGGCACAGACTTACAACGGAAGCCTATCCAATAACGACGTATTATCCCTTTTTAAAGATAGCAGGAACAGAATTTGGATTGGTACGAGTTATGGACTAAACTGGATTAA
>JBBRCW010000434.1:0-4857 GCA_038204535.1 Chitinophagales bacterium
GATTTCCAGGTGCAGCGCACCTGAATATTTGTAGAACCTCATCAACACGGGGACCAAGAGGTGCAGCGCACCGCAATATTTTAATGATATCGATCACCGCAAATTATTAAGCTTTTTAGTTGATATTTCGGTGCGCTGCACCTTTGATTGTAGCGGGATTTTATTTTTGCTACAAATATTCTGGTGCGCTGCACCAAAAAGTAAATTCGATGGTTCATTGTTGCCTAACCTGTAAAAGACAGGACCGAAAAGGATGAAAAAATATAGTAGAATTTTTTTCTTTTACCGTTAAAACCCTTAACCATGTTAGGTTACCGTGATCAATTGTCCTTTATGCAAAACTAACCTTCGGTTCGGTTGGCGCAGTGCATCCAAATTGTTGCCGCATCTTTAATCTTTGATTTCCAGGTGCAGCGCACCCAAATATTTGTAGAACTCCATCAACGCGGGGCTCCTGAGGTGCAGCGCACCGCAATATTTTAATGATATCGATCACCGCAAATTATTAAGCTTTTTAGTTGATATTTCGGTGCGCTGCACCTTTGATTGTAGCGGGATTTTATTTGCTACAAATATTTGGGTGCACTGCACCAAGAAGAAATTGCAAGGGTTCATTATTACTTAACATGTACAAACCAGAAACGAAAAGGCTGAAAATAAATGCTGATTTTTTTCATTCGCCTCTGAAATCTTTATCCATGTTATGTTATGGCGAATCGAAAAAAATTTCCCGGCAAAACCACCGTTTTTTTTCATGCCGCATTTTTTGTATAATTGAAAGGCTTCAGCAAAACATCCGCGACAAAAATTTTAATTTTAACTATGGCAAAAGAACATACGTATAATGTGGTCATACAATGGACGGGTAACACCGGCAATGGCACCAGCGACTATCGGGCTTACGAACGAAGCCATGTCATATCTGCCGCCGGAAAACCAGACATTGATGCTTCTTCTGATGTTGCTTTTCGAGGGCAGGCAAACCGGTATAATCCTGAGGAATTGTTGGTTGCTTCCTTATCCTCCTGCCATATGCTTTGGTTTTTGCATTTATGCGCCGACAACGGAATTGTAGTAGTTGATTATGTGGACCATCCAACGGGAACAATGATAGAATCTAAAAGCGGGGGAGGAAAGTTTAAGAAAGTTGTTTTACATCCCACTGTAACCATTGAACAACAAAAGGACCTGGCAAAGCTGTGCGAACTGCATATTGAGGCCAATAAACATTGTTTTATTGCTAACTCTGTAAATTTTCCGGTTACCCACCAGGCGGTGGGGATTGTGGTTGAATAACATACCCAAAAAAATACATCAGCGTTCATTTATAGCAAATACCTTCTATCACTTCGAAGGAATCTTCCTGTTAATCAACCCCGCCGCTTAGAGAAGCAAGCCAGCTTTTTACTTGCTGCGTTATCTTTTCTATTTCTACAATAAATCCATCGTGTCCATAGGGCGAATCAATTTTTACCAATGTTGAGTGAGGCATGTTTTCGGCCATGTGTTCCTGCTCGATTAGCGGGCATAAAATATCACTGGTAATGCCAATAATCAGGGTCGGTTGTTGTATGGTAGCCAGTACTTCCTCAATGGTGTCTGCGCGTCCGCGTGCAAGGTGATGACTGTCCATAGCTTTGGTTAAAAGCCAGTAACTGTAAGCATTAAAGCGTTTTATCAGTTTATTGCCCTGGTAATTTATATAGCTGGCAGCTTTATAATCATCCAGCTTATTTACATCGGTATCGGTTTGTTTTTCTTTTAAAATGCTATAGTTGCGATAACTGAGTAATCCAATGGCCCGGGCGGCCTTTAAACCGTTCTGGCCTGCTTCCATCATAGGTAATCCCCAGGTTTGGTCGGCTTCTATTGCAAGCCGTTGCGATGCATGTACCGCTATACCCCAGGCACTTTCTGTAGGCGACGTGGCGATTAGGAACATGCGTTCAATACGTTCTTTCTCCATTACGCTCCATTCCATTGCCTGGTAGCCGCCCATGCTTCCGCCTGCCAGTAAATATATTTTTTCAATGCCCAAATGAGTGCGCAGCAATATATGGGCGTTTACCATATCGCGCATAGTGATGGAGGGAAAATCGCCAAAAAAAGGCTTGCCGGTAACCGGATTTATGCTTAAAGGCCCGGTAGTTCCATAATTTGAACCCAAAATATTGGCGCAAATAACAAAATATTTTTCCGTGTCGAAAAGGCAGCCCGGTCCCACCATTCTTTTCCACCAATCCGCCGCGTCTGAATTGGCGGTAAGGGCGTGGCATATCCATATCACGTTGTCCTTTTTGCTGTTTAGGTGGCCATAAGTATGGTAGCCTATAGTAACCGGGGTTAAACTTTTTCCGCATTCCAGTTCAAAAGGCCGGTCGTAAAAGAAATATTCCATTAATAACTATTCTGCTTTCAGGTTGCAAAGAAAGCACTTGATTAATTTACATTTGCGTAAAGTTTTTAAAATGATAGAAATTAATCTCGAGAGAAAAGAGGGTGATTACGGTTTTGAGGCAACCGATGCCACTGGTCATACCATGAGGTTAGACAGCAATCCTGAGTCGGGTGGGGTAAATTTTGGCATTCGTCCTATGCAGGCTATGTTAATGGCTTTAGGCGGATGCAGCGGAATTGATATTGTATCTATTTTAAATAAACAGCGCCAGAAAGTGGAAGGTTTTAAGATGAAAATTTCGGGCGAACGCGAAATGGGAAAAGAACCATCGTTGTGGGAAGATGTTCACCTGGTATTTGAATTGAAAGGTGAGATAGACCCGGCCAAAGCCCAAAGAGCGGTAGAATTATCAATGGATAAATATTGTTCAGTAGCCGAAACCATTCGCCGCGCCGGCGCAAAATTAACATGGGAAGTAAGTGTTGCCCCTTAATTCTCATCAGGAATAAAGCTGCAAGGCTTAATGATTTCAACACATCCATTTAATGTTTGGTATCTGTGTTCAAAAGATTATAAAATCAAAAAATAGATAGTGGAACAAAACCGAATAACAAAGGCCATACGCACACAAACCGAACGCACCAACCAAATGGAGCATTCATCGCCCATGTTTGTAACCAGCAGCTTTGTATTTGACAACGCCGAGGAAATGCGTGCCGCCTTTGCAGACGAAAGCGATGATAATATTTATACGCGTTTTAGTAATCCCAGCGTGCAGGAATTTGTAGATAAAATGGTGGCGCTTGAAGGCGCGGAGGCTGGTTTTGCAACAGCTTCGGGCATGAGCGCTGTATTTAGTTCGTTTATGGCGCTGCTGAAAAAGGGCGATCATCTATTATCGTGCAATTCTATTTTTGGCAGTACCCACACGGTTATTTCTAAATATTTGCCGAAATATGGCATTGAGTCGAGCTATGTTAGCGCTGCTGCCCCCGAGGAGTGGGAGGCCGCCATCCGCCCCAATACAAAAATGATTTACCTGGAAACGCCTACAAACCCGGGGCTCGATATCATTGACCTGGAGTGGGTAGGGCAACTGGCAAAAAAGCACAATTTAATTTTGAATGTGGACAATTGTTTTGCCACGCCTGTCATTCAACGCCCAATCGAATTCGGAGCACACCTGGTAGTGCATTCCGCTACCAAATGGATAGACGGGCAAGGCAGGGTTTTGGGAGGCGTTATTGTAGGCGATGCCGCCCTGGTAAAAGAGATTTACCTGTTTAACCGCAGCACCGGCCCCTCGTTATCGCCTTTTAATGCGTGGATCTTAAGCAAAAGTCTGGAAACACTTGATGTGCGAATGGAGCGCCACGCCAAAAACGCGGTACACATTGCTGAAAAACTGGAGGGCCATTCAAAACTCAATTTTGTAAAATACCCTTTGTTGCCCAGCCATCCCCAATATGCCATTGCTAAAAAGCAAATGAGCACTGGCGGCGGTATCGTTTGTTTTGAGTTAAAAGGCGGCCTGGAAAGTGGGCGTGCATTTTTAAACGGCCTGCAAATGTTATCGCTTACAGCTAACCTGGGCGATACCCGAAGTATTGCATCGCACCCGGCAAGTACTACCCACGCTAAATTGACCGAAGAAGAAAGACAGGCAGTTGATATTACGCCGGGCTTAATTCGCATTTCGGTGGGACTGGAATATGTAGAAGATACGTTGAATGATATATTACAGGCGCTGGAGAAGTGCTAAGGATATTGTGATGGAGTGATTTGGTGATCAGTGATTTGGTGATCAGTGATTTGGTGATCAGTGATCTGGTGATCAGTGATCTGGTGATCAGTGATTTTGTGATGTAGAGATCTGGTGAATAGGTGATTTTCAATCACTGGGATTTTGAGGTCAGTACGCTCCTTTAGAATCCGGAGTATTCTCATTATTCCCCTTTAGGGGTTAGGTTTTTCCTTTCCCCCCTTTGGGGGGTCAGGGGGGCTACCAGTTATTCATATGTTCCTTCACTACCCGCTCATAGTCAGCAGATTTTTTTTGCTTCCAATCGGGGTCATATTTTACAAACCAGCTTAACCACAACGTTCGTGAAAAGCGCATCAGCAGAGGCTGAACTCCAATTAGCACGACCGCATTAAAGGCAAGCCAATAAAAAATACTATTATCGTTTAATGAAAAACCCAACAGAACCCACCAGGCAACAAAACTGGCCACGCTAATAGCCACACCAAGCGCATAACTCACATAGCTGGTTCCATAATAAAAGCCTACTTCAATTTCGGTACGCTGGCCGCAAACGGGACAATTTTCATGCATTTCTACATTATCCTTCAGCCGGAAAGGCTTATCCGTTTTAAAAATATTACCCGATCTGCACCTTGGACACTTGTTATTGAAAATACCCCATAAATAGGGCGGTTTTTTTTCACTCTTACTCATT
>JBBRCW010000435.1:0-4815 GCA_038204535.1 Chitinophagales bacterium
GAATCTTCCTGTATCTATTCCTTCAATATTCCCAATAATTTTAAATGGCCGCATTGATTCTTGCGAAAAAGTCATAGAACTTACACACAATAGGATTAAAGAAAAGCAAAAGCCAACATATATATTCCTATATTTTAGTAAAGCATGCATAACAATAATGCTTGTAACATTCAAACGTAATTGCTTCAGTAAGGCTCCCACTGTTTGCTGTAAAGAAGGCACATATAAATTCGGTATTCCCATAGGTACAATCGTTTAATTTTTCAGTTAAGTAAAAAGTGAAATTTATGTGGGGGTTGAAAATTGAAGTTAGGAGTTGTAGTTGAAATCTCAAAAAATATTAGGATAGATTGTTATACGATGATTGGCAAGCCAAATTTTATGATGAAGAATGTCTTTCTGCAATCTGTCGGTTTGGTTCTTATCTTCTCTTTATCTCTTTATTTGAGTGCCTAAAAAAAGTAATGCCGTCCCAATGGATGTTCAGCCCCGCCTAAATGAATTCTTAGCAGACAGGCAGGCGGGCCAGTCCGACTATACTTCGCCTTGCATAAAAATCCCGTTTTAGACGGGACAAGTAGTGCAAAAATTTTTTTGAGCCAGAGTTGAGCAATGCTATGAAACAGTCGTTACTGCCTGGCCGTCATTCTTGCCTATCGTGTGGACACATTCGTAAAGTCTGTTTTGCTCCGTAGGAGCATCCTGTTTATAGAAAAATCCATGGAAGTGTCGGATTAAAGCTCCGTAGGTGCTTCCTGTTTTGATGAATTTAGGCGGCTCCTATGGAGCCTGGATGCCCGATTGATCTTATACTCTATAAACAGGATGCTCCTATGGAGCTTTTTTAAGACTATCATTAGTGAATTACATTGCTTGATTTCGGTTAAAAAGCACATACAAAAAGATGTGTCCACACGATAGGTCATACTTGCGGGTTCGCACTCCCGTCCGAATGGCTTCAGCCGGGCGGGCTTTTACATTTTGTACCCTGTGTAGCAATGCCCAATTTTACCCGGTGTACAGTATCGCATCAGCCGGTTGGGCACAAAAAATGCCCCCGGGTAATGATGACGTTCATTCCTGCATTTATATCAGTTTAGCTGTTGAATTACTGCGATGATGAACAGTGGGGCATTGATACCCTTGACTAGTTGATTTGCGCCTGGTGCAGCAGTATTTGCCGGTGAAGAACACCGGCAAAGGCTGGAATTTTTATGCAGGCCAAGCCGGTTCATGAAAACGCCCTTTTACTATTTGTTCCATTTCACTTAGCGCTTGAATTACTGTTTTGTTGGACAGTGGGGCATTGTTATCCTTGACAAGTTAATTTTGGCCTGATGCCGAAATATTTGCAGGTGAAGAACACCTGCAAAGGCTGAAGTTAATTTAGGCCTGATGCCGGAATATTTGCCGGTGAAGAACACCGGCAGAGGCTGGTAAATAGCTCCCTTCATACCTTGTATAACCCATTACAACGGCAGGTTAACTTTTGAAATGTAAAGTTGTCGTGCTTCCTTCTAACCCTTTGCGATTGGTGAGTTGGCTACTCCATTTGGCACCATCGGAAGTGTATTTAAGGCGATTCCCGCAACATCTGCGATTGCATTACGAATGGCCGGCGCTATGCCAATAATGGCAGCTTCGCCAGCACCTGCCGATGGCATGTCTTTGCGATCGATTAATACAATTTCTATTTTTGGTATATCGCTAAAACGGGGAACCCTGTAGGAGGAAAGGCCGGGATTTAATATTCGGCCATTGGCAAACTCCACGGCCTCAAACAATGCGCCGCCAAGGCCCTGTATGATAGAACCCATTACCTGGCTTTCTAAATGATGCGGGTTTACAATTGCGCCGCAATCGAATGCCTGCACCACTCTCAGCACTTTTACTTCCCTGTTATTATTCACCACTACTTCGGCGCAGCAAGCCACATAATCCCCTTTTTCAAATCCACCGGCAATGCCAAATCCATGACCTGCAGGTTTGTTATCCCCCCAGCCAAAAGCATCTGCGGCCTTTTTAAGCACTGCGATAAAACGGTCGTCCTCCAAGTTTTTCAGCCTGAAAGCAAGCTGGTCCATATTGATTAAACGGGCCAGGTCGGTCATGGCGCTTTCGCGGGCAAATACATTGGCAACAGTCGCCAGCCCCCGGTAAGAGCCTTGCTTTAGTGGCGAGTTAGATGGTAGGTGTGTTATTTGTTGGCTGACTGTTTTGTATTGGGTGCTCTGCCCTGCACCACCTGAATTGTAATTGATAAACTTCCAGGCTGTAATGCTTCCATCTTTATCAACGCCTGCTTCTACCTCAATTACGCCACCCGGCCTTAAGTAGGCCCAGGTAAATTCTTCCTCTCTTGTCCAAACTATTTTTACCGGCTTTTTTGCGGCCTGTGAAAGACGGGCCGCTTCAATTGCCGCTTCGCCACTGTGTTTGCCGCCATAACCCGAACCGGTATCGGGCATCATCACCCGCACCTTTTCTTTATCGAGTTTAAAAATTTCGGCCAGTTCGTTTTGCACGCCAAAAGGCCGCTGGGTGCCTGTCCATACCGTTAGTTTGCCATCGGTCCATTGGGCCAAAGCAGCCCTGGGCTCCAGCGGAACATGGGCTATATAATTGATGTGATAAGTTTGGGAATATTTAAAGTTTGCCGAGGCTAATCCCTTTACAATATCGCCCTGGGCTGCGGGTGTATTTCTGTTACTGTTTGCACCGGCGTATTTTACCAGGTATTCAAATATGTTTTTGTGGGATGGCTGGCCCGCGGTTTCCTGCCAGCTAACATTGATTTCATGAAGTGCCTTATTGGCTGTTCTTATATCAGGCGCCGCTACGGCAATAAAGTTTCCATCGTGTACCGCAACCACCCCTTTAATAGCCAAAGCTTTTGAAAGATCCACCTTAAGCGGTTTAGCCTGGTAAGCCGGTGGCCGCAATACCTTTCCATACAACATGCCCGGCAGGTTCATATCAGACACATAAGGATGTTTGCCTGTAACAAATAAGCGCCCATTTACTTTGGGGATGGTTTTGCCCGCCACCTGCCAATCGCTGGCCGAAATCACTTTTACTTTATCAGAAACAGGCAGCAATAATTGCTGACCGGCGGTTAGTTTGCCAAAGAATATTTTCTGCGAACCGGCTACATTTACAATTGATCCATTTTCGGCCTTTAGTCCATCGGCGGAAACGTTCCATTGTTTTGCTGCCATCTCAATCAAAGCCTGGCGGGCAGTGGCTGCGGCTTTGCGTAATTGTGTGCCCATTTTTGGCGTGGTAAGGCTTCCATATGTACCTGCATCGTACGGCACCTGGTCCGTATCGCCCATAATCATTTTTATGGATGCCATAGGCACCATTAGTTCTTCCGCTACAATTTGCGACAGCGATGTTCGTATGTTCTGCCCCACTTCAACCTTGCCTGTAAAGACACTGACTATGCCGTCTTCGCCAATGTGGATCCATGCGCCTACCTGGCTATCAGATAAGGATGCATTTTCTGCCAAAGTATTTTCGCCGGCATAAGAAAGCATGTCGTATAAAACGAACGCCACAGCCAATCCTCCACCGGTAGCTTTAAAAAATTTTCGCCGGTCCATCATAAAATGAATGCTGCTTTGCTGTGGTAATTCATCATCGGTTGGCTCAAACGGATGAGGTGAATAGTCAGAAGATTTCATAGCGGAATAATTAGGATTGTGAAGCCAGTTGAATGGCCTTGATGATATACGGATAGGTGCCGCAGCGGCATATGTTGCCGTTCATTGCGCTAACAATAGCAGCTTCGGTGGGGGATGGGTTTTGATCGAGCAACGACACGGCGCTCATAATCATACCCGGCGCGCAATACGAACATTGAAAGGCATCTGTAGTAAGACATGCCATTTGTACCGGGTGCAATTTGCCATTGGTTTCAAGCCCTTCGATGGTGGTAATGTCTTTGCCGGCCAACGTTGCCATAGTGGTGATGCACGACCTGGCTGGTTTACCATTTATCAGAACGGTGCAGGCGCCACAGGCTCCTTCGCCGCAGCCATATTTGCTGCCCGTTAATTGAAGTTCGTTACGTAAAACACTCAGCAGATCCGCATCGGGATCGGTGTTTACTTCATACGTTTTGCCGTTAACTGTAAGTACCATGGTTTGAACTTTTGGTAGAGCGTGGAAGTTACAAAAATGATTTGAAGAATGGGTATTGGAGGATGCATTTGAAATTGTCGCTTTTTATTTGTTGGAACGTGATTTCAAACCTCATCGTCATTGCGAGTGATGATTTTTGGGGCCCCAGAAAAAAAGTGCTTTGAAAATGACACAGCATAAAGCCTCTAAGGCCCTTCGTAAAAAATGCGTACTTTATTTGAATGGTTATTTAGTCGGCATGTTTCACGCAAAGCCGCGAAGAGCTTCACGCAAAGATGTATAAGTGTATTTATATGTCTGATTCAAAGATTTAACAACGGAATAATGTTCTCCGGCATTTCATTTGCTTTTTTCCTGAACCATCACCAGGTTCTTTTCTCTTATATCCGCTGACTTTTTATATAAGAGATAATTAGCGATCGTTTGGCTGTTGGTATCGAGAATATCCTCGTGATGGCAAAGCAAATCAATTACCTCTACGTTTTTGGCTATTGCATCAATAGAATTTTTCTTCAGCCTCTCTACATCCAGTCCATTTGTTCCTGGATTCCTTTTGCCGTTAACCTCCTCACTTTTTGTTGCTTTAAATAACGTTACCTGTGCAAATTGTAAAGTGTCGCTTATGCCCGAATTGGCTAATACTCTCTCGGCTTCTGATGCGGCAGTTAT
>JBBRCW010000436.1:0-4810 GCA_038204535.1 Chitinophagales bacterium
GCTCCCTGTATCATTCCCTGGTTCAAAAGTTTTTTATAAGGTTCATCAAATCCAATATAGCCCAGGTCGTACAATACTTTTGTCCATAAACGGCTGTACAACAAATGACCCACGGCATGTTCGGTTCCGCCGATATACAAATCCACTTGTCCCCAATAATCAGCAACTTTTCTATTTACAAATTCTTCGGTATTTTGGGGATCCATGTATCGTAAAAAGTACCACGATGAACCGGCATAACCGGGCATCGTGTTGGTTTCCCTCATCCCCGGCCCTTCTCCCGGCACGGGAAAAGGGAGTAAAATCCAATCTTTCAGATTGGCGAGGGGTCCTTCACCTTCAGGGCCGGGACCATAACTGTCTACATGCGGCAGCTCAACCGGCAAATCATTTTCGCTTAAAGGATAAGGAACTCCCTCTTTATAAACTATTGGAAATGGCTCGCCCCAATAGCGCTGGCGGCTAAAGCCGGCATCACGCATACGGTAATTTACCTGGCGCTTTCCAATGCCCAGGTCCTCAATCTTGTCAATGGCCACAATCATGGCATCCCGCATAACCATACCATCCATAAAACCACTATTTTGTAATATGGCATCTTTAGTGGGGTTGGCGTCCTGTCCGTTAAAATCATCCCCAATAATATTGGTTATGGGTATATTAAAATGTTTGGCGAAGTTGTAGTCGCGCTGGTCGCCGCATGGCACGGCCATAATAGCACCCGTTCCATATCCCGCCAAAACATATTCACTAATCCAGATCGGGATCAGCCTGCCGTCGAAAGGGTTTTCGCACCAGGCACCTGTAAATGCCCCGGTAATGCTTTTTACCTCCGCCAGTCTTTCGCGTTCGCTGCGGCTCTTTACATAATTCAGGTAATCGTCAATTTCCTTTTGTTGTTCGGACGTTATTATCTTTTCTACCAATTCATGCTCCGGCGCCAGTACCATAAAGTCCACGCCAAAGATGGTGTCGGGGCGGGTGGTGTAGACCCTCACCCCCGCCTCTCCCCGCAGGGGCGAGGGGCCACCGGCGTTTGTACTATGGGCGACATTATTAGCATGGTCATCATCTGAACTTCTTTCATTGGCAATCTTTTTTAATTTTTTTTCATCCTTAACTTCAAAAGTCTTTTGTTCTTCACATGATTTTCTTATTTCATCCAGTACTGTCTCAAAGTTTTGCAATAACTGGTCATTGGTAAATCGCAGTGTCTTAAAACCAATTCTTTGCAGTTCTTCGTCGCGTTTTAAATCCATATCTATTTGCCCTGGATTATTGTGATACCCCCCGTCTATTTCCACAATCAACCACACATCCAGACATACAAAATCTGGTATGAACTGCTCAATTGGATGTTGTCTTCTAAACTTAAACCCAATTCCTTTGTTTTTTAAAGCCTGCCATAAAACATTCTCAGCCTCTGTAGGATTTGCACGGTTAGCTTTTGCATTTTCAAGGTTCATTGCATTCGATACCTTGTATTCAACATACCCATGCCCAGGTCTCTTTTCTTGCTCTTGCTTCAATTGCCCTGCACTGCGGTCATTTACATACCTATCAGGGTGTTGCCCAAGCCCCTCTCCCCTGCGGGGAGAGGCGGGGGTGAGGGGGAATGTTATCTCCGCGCCCTGGCTTTTGCCTATCCAATTCCGCTGCATATCTTTCATTGCATCGCTGAAGTCCACCTGCTCAAGTCCCAGCAACAGGCGATCTGCATATTCAGTTATCCGTAAATACCATTGGTGCAACTTCTTTTTTTCCACAGGGTGGCCACCTCTTTCGCTTACGCCATTCACTACCTCATCATTAGCAAGTACAGTTCCTAATGCTTCACACCAGTTTACTTCGCCGTAGGCCAGGTACGCAAGGCGGTAATGCATTAGTATTTCCTGGCGGGATTTTTCATCATAACCTGTCCAGGCATTTGCGGTAAAACTGAGTTCTTGACTTCCCGGTGCGGGATGGTTTGCATTGCCTTCTTTCTCAAAAATAGAAACCAATTCTTTTATTCTTTCGGCTTTTTGAAGGGTGCGGTTATACCAGCTATCAAATAACTGCAGAAAAATGTATTGAGTCCATTTATAGTACGATGGATCGCTGGTTTTCACTTCACGGCTCCAATCGAACGAAAAACCTATATTATCCAATTGCTCGTGATAGCGCTGAATGTTCCTTTCGGTAGTGTCGGCGGGGTGCTGACCGGTTTCAATGGCATACTGCTCCGCTGGAAGTCCAAAACTGTCGAAACCCATTGGGTGAAGTACATTAAAACCTTTAAGCCTTTTATACCGGCTATAAATATCGCTGGCAATATAGCCCAGGGGATGACCAACATGCAGTCCGGCCCCGCTGGGGTAGGGAAACATATCCAGCACATAAAACTTTGGCTTTGGCACCTTTCCTTCTTCGGGATTGTCTATCTTATAAACACCTGTCTCCTTCCAAACCTGCTGCCATTTCTTTTCGATGTTCCTAAAATTATATTCCATTTTTTTTATGAATTTATCACTGCAATGTCAACCAGCGATTTTTTGGTTATAGACCACGGTTTTAAATTAATGATGCTTTTGCCTGAACCTGTCGAATATTTTGGCTAAATCAAGGTAGAAAGAAGACTTGTAAATCTGGTTTTCAACCCTAACAAAGTTTTAACGGCATACAAGCAGCGGAACTCATAATTTGCCCCGAAAATAGAACGGGCAACCGGTCGCAAATGTAAGGTTTACACCTCAAAACATTACATTTGCACGCATTGCAAAAAATCAATAAATCAACCGCATGGCTCAATTTGGCAAAGCATCTAGCAAACGCAGTAAACCGAGTTATATCTACAGTATTGTAGGTGTAGCGTTGGTGCTGTTTATAATGGGCATCTTAGGCTGGATGTTTCTCAATTTTAAATCAGTGGGTAATGCTTTTAAAGAAGATATAAGAATTAGCGCATACCTGCGAACGCTCAATAAAGATACGATCGGGCAGATTCAGCAATACATTACCAATCAGCCGTATAGCAAAAATGTGAAATACGTTAATAAAGATACTGCTAAACTCATTTGGAGCAAAGAGGGCAATAACGAAGACTGGGCTAAAATTCTTGATTATAATCCGCTGCCTGAAAGTATTGACTTTTACTTAAAATCAGATTACGTTAACCAGGACAGCCTGAATATGATTTCTGCTGGCATCATGCGTATATGGGGAAATCATGTAGATGAACTGCAATATCCCAAAACACTGGTAAATAATCTAAATGAACGCGCAAGCAAATTAGGATTGATCTTTATTGTGGTGGCAGCACTGCTTTGCGCAGTTGTTATTGTGAGTATCGACAATACAATACGATTGGCAATGTTTAGTAACCGTTTTTTAATAAAAACCATGCAAATGGTTGGCGCAACCCGGGGTTTTATTTCAAAACCGATGAATATCAGGGCCGTTTTAAACGGGCTGATAAGCGCCTTAATAGCCATTGTCTTGTTATTTGTGCTTATTCAGTGGGCCGAAAGGCAATTTCCGCAGTTAACACTTATCAGGGATACTAAACTCACCCTTATACTATTTGGCGGTATGATACTGATAGGCGTAGGAATTTCACTATTCAGCACTCATCGCAGTGTTATTAAGTACCTTAAGATGAGCCTGGATGACCTGTATTAGTCAAATTGGAGCGTCAGCATAAAAATTGTTTAATATTGCATTCCATAAAATTTTGTCATGGCCGATAAAAAAATAATTGTCAGTAAAACCACCACCACCCCGGCAGCTAAAGAAGCCGCTGCTAAAACGCCGGTTGCGGCGAAATTGCCGCTTTTTGAAAAGGAGAATTATACCTGGATGATAATCGGAGTGGTTATAATAGCCGTTGGCATGCTGGTAATGTCGGGCGGAAAAAATACTGACGCCGATAAGTTTGACTATGATGTTGTTTATAGTTCTATGCGTATAACTGTTGCCCCCATTTTAATTTTGCTGGGATTAATGGTAGAAATCTATGCAATTTTCAAAAGGCCCAAAGCCCAGAAAAGTTAAGAGGCAATAATTTAATGTATGCAGGCGGTGAAGTTTCATCGCCTTTTATTATCTATAAAATTCCGATCGTCTCATGACCCTTTTTGAAAGCATAATTATCGCCATCGTTGAAGGCATCACCGAATTCCTGCCTATTTCTTCTACCGGCCACATGATCATAACCGAACGTTTTTTAAAGCTGCCAAAAAACGATGCCTTCACACAACTGTTTACCATAGCCATTCAATTAGGTGCTATTTTAAGCGTGGTGGTTTTGTATTGGCGTAAGTTTTTTGATTTTAGCAAGTGGCAATTTTACCTAAAACTATTTGTGGCTGTTATTCCTGCCCTTGTTTTTGGTTTTCTGTTTAGCGATAAAATTGATGAGTTACTCGACAGCCCTTTAACCGTTGCTGTTAGTTTGCTGCTCGGCGGCATTGTGCTTTTATTTGTCGACAAGTGGTTTAACCACCCTATTGTTCGCCAAGAAGAAAGAATTAGTTATCCCAAAGCCTTCATCATTGGCATCTGGCAATGTGTGGCAATGATACCTGGAGTAAGCCGCAGCGGCGCCAGCATAATAGGCGGCATGCAGCAAAGACTTACACGCAGCGTTGCGGCCGAATTTTCGTTTTTTTTAGCTGTACCTACCATGGCGGCCGCTACGGGATATAAATTATTAAAAACATTTAAAGAAAATCCGGAGGTATTAACAGATACTAATAACCTGATGCTTTTAGGCGTAGGTAACCTTGTTGCTTTTGTCGTAGCTCTTTTGGCAATAAAATTTTTTATTACC
>JBBRCW010000437.1:0-4805 GCA_038204535.1 Chitinophagales bacterium
TTTGGATATACCCAGGTTTGAATTGATTTTCCATATACCTGGCCTATATGCTGCACGGCAAAATCTGCCACTCCCAAAACAAACAACCAGCAAGACACCGGCACCGATTGCTTCCAATGAGTAAGCCTGTTTGCTGCATCAACATTAGTTTCTTCCAACAATAAGCCATTAGAAATAACCTGGTAATGAAAAGGAGCTTTTACAATAAATTCGCTTGTTGCCTTATCATAGGGATGATCAATACAGGGAAGCCAATGCCGGGTTTTGTTTGCCCAGTTTTCACTAAAGAAACTCCTATCGCCATATTTTGTTGGACCGATTCTCAGACCATCTGCAGGAATCCCATGGAACCGGATAACAAAAACAAGTTCGGAACCGCTTGAAGAGGGAGTTGGCAGTTGTATAAACACTTCATCACTTGAATGTGTATACCCTACAATCTTCCCATCCAGCATGATGGATCCAATTTCCATTCCTTTGCCCTTTCTTTCAGCAGTTTTATTTATAAAATCCAGCCTGAACTGTTTAATATCATCTTTCTTAAATAAAATAGTTATAGATGCAGTACCCTTAATTTCATCAGTTGTATCGGATAGAATAAGTTCAAAGGCATAATGGAGAATGTCTATATTATAGTTGCGTGGATATTTATCGGCGTATGCTGACGGGGATGCCTGTAATAAAAGTAGAACGAAAAAGAATTTTAAATAATTGACCATAGCAATTTTATTTTGGAAGTTGAATATTAAAATGAAAACCGGCTTTGCACCAAACAGGATAATAAGAACTAACGGGCATTTAACAATCCCAGAGTGTTTTTTGTCTTTCTCATTTAATAACAGCCATTTTGTTATTGATGTAAAATTTTAAACCTTGTTAACCTCTGTTTTTTAAAGGCAGTCTATCTGAAAATTGAATACAAAATAATCAGGAATAATAAAAGTAACCCAGCCAAAAACCTTACATCCCTGATCCCTTCGAATTTTCCTGTCGTAATTACTGATAGCGGGCTATCCCATGTACATAGAGCAATTGCAGCAGGATCGGGTTTGGGTGTGAGGTAGCTGACAATATAGTAGATAATACAATTGATGCAAAACAACCACCAGGCTTGCATCATAAAAGGAATTCCCAAATCATCGGTGATATACATTTTTCCGCTGATAGGAATATAATCCAGGCAAAATGAAATTATTCCTAAAAGAAATCCAAGACAGAGCGTAATTATTGAAGCTTCTTTTGTGCCTCGTTTACTAAATACTCCCAGTAAAAATACAGTGGTGATAGGCGGCGCCATGGCAGCGGCAATCTTGTTGATTGCCTCAAAAATACTGGAGAAATTTCCGCCTTGTGTGGACCATAACATAGCCACAATCATGATGACCACGGCCGCAATCCGCCCAACCAAAACCTGTTCTTTGTCTGAAGTTTTTGGCCTAAACCTTTTAACTATATCCACAGAAACCAAAGTAGCAGAGCTGTTAAGTGCTGCAGCAACTACACTCATTAAAGCAGACAGCAACGCCGCTGCAACAATTCCTTTTATTCCGACAGGCAGTAAATGTGTAATCAATATTGGAAAAGTCTGGTTTGCATCTGTGCCTATAATATCCTTGTACAATACATAGCCAATAACACCCGGAAGAATTAAAATAAATACCGGAAGAATTTTCAATACACCGGCAAACAAGGAGCCCTTCTGGGCATCCTCTAATGAGCGTGCACTTAAAACACGCTGTACATGTGTTTGATCAGTGCACCAATACCAGATACCTAAAACAGGGTACCCTAAAAGAACTGCATACCAGGTTAAACCTGTATCTGCACCGGCAGGGCTAAGCGCCTTTACAGAAGCAGCGGAATGCAACATGCTAAGCTGCCCGTCTTTTAATGCTGCCTTAAACTGGGCAATTGTTGTTATTCCATGTTCCGGTAATTCACAAATCCCAAAAATTGTGAGCAGGATGGCACCCGAAATAAGAATAACCGTTTGCACCGTTTCGGTTACCATTACGGCTTTTAATCCCCCAATAACAGTATAAATGGCAGTAATAACTGAAATAAGAAAAATTGAGAGGTATACATTAATTCCAAAAAATGACTCAAAGACTACAGCACCGGCATATAAACTCATCCCTAAATGAATAAATAAAGCCGCAATAATTCCCATAAAAGCAACAAAGGTCCGCGACGCAGGTCCATATCGCTTTTCCAGGAATTCAGGAAGTGTAGAAATCCTGGTTTTAAAATAAAAAGGAGCGAATATCAGTGCCAGCAAGATAAGCGTAAAAACAGCCATCCACTCAAAATTACCCCACACTAATCCTTCATTGTACCCCGAAGCGGCAAGACCAACTATGTGTATGGTAGAAATATTGGACGCAAAAAGTGCGGCGCCTACAACTAACCATTTTAAGCTACGCCCTGCCAGGAAATAGTTGTTGCTGGTCATTTTATTTTTGCGTACTGAAAGCAATCCAATTGCCAGAATACCAATAATGTAAATAAGTATGATGACCACATCTATTGTCCCCATTTTAATGTCTTTCATAACTCCATTTAAATTTATGATATAAAATGAACAGTTGCCAGGAAACTGCAATCAGGTATTCAGTGTACGGCATTAAATACACGAGATTCAGTCGAACTATGAAGGCTTGAACATCTACCCTTTAAATTTGCCCAACGAGAAAAGATGAATATCCCGGTAATTAATCAAATTTTTGTGTTGACAATTCTTTCATTTATTCCCTTCATTGCCATTTTTCTAAACACAAGAGATTTCTTTAATCATTCTTATACGTCTTAATGAACTCACCTGGGGTTTTCCTGACAATGCTTTTAAATACGCGATTAAAAGTAACTACGTTATTAAAACCAGACTGATATGCAACAGTGGAAATGCTCTCAAAGGTCATTTCCATGAATCGTTTGCATGCTTCATTTATTCTCACTTCATTTAAAAAACTTACATAGGTTTTACCTGTATGTTTTTTGAAATAACGGCAAAATGAATGTGGAGTGAGGAATACCTGTGCAGCTATTTGTTCCAGGGTAATATTTTCAGTGAAGTGGTGTATAGTGTACTGATAAATATCGTTCATGCGCAACCCTTCAGACTCCGTAATGGCGTATTGGAAAGACTCTGTGGACAGATATTTCCATTTTTTAAAATTGGCCATTCGCTGTAATAACTCAATAAAATATGCAATTCTAAACCCGGCAGAACTGTTCCTGATTTTCAAAAAATATTCGGATAATGTTGCCGCATTTTTTTCTGACGCTTGCATCCCAAACGTGGTTGAGTTCATAAATTTTTTTATACTCTGCATTTCGGGAAAGGATAACAATTCGGAGATGAATCCGGTAGGGCTAAAAAATATATTTAATGAGTGAATGCTTTTTTGGTTACTTGGGATAAAATATGAAGGGTCGCTTTTGAATAAATGAGGCTGATTAGCACCAAGAATATACAAGTCTCCTGAACGAAAACGTTGCATATTGTTACCTGCAATCAGTGTACCTTCTCCACTTATTACCCAGGTTATCTGTATTTCTTTATGGCGGTGGAGGTGCTCGTAAAAATGAAGCAATTTATCCTCTTGTAAGTGTATGGAATTGTCAATTTCCACTGGTAGAGTAAACTGTACAATCTTCATTATAGCAATATAGGGCACTTTTTGCAGATAATCATGTGAGGATTCGTAGATTCTACATAATAAGAACTATGAATTCTTAATTGAACAGCTACTTCCGATCTTATGCTTAATAATTAAATATTTACCCACAACATCATATAACAACATATGCGATTAGTAATACCTGTAACCCAAAGCATTCTAATCATCAATTACTGTCCTGCATTGCAAGTTGTAAAAGAAGGGAACAGTATTAGGAAATTGGTGACTGCCAACACAACCTTTGCAGCCGACCTGTTAGTGATGGCTGCTGGCTAGTGGTTGCCGGAGTGGTCCAAAATGGCCGGTGTTAATTACTAGGAACAACCGATAATGTTAAAGAATATTTAAAGGACTTTTTGAGCAACGTTCTGCCAGCCTTGCACAAAACCCAATGTTGAACCCACACCTTCGGTGACGATGCTGCATTTTGAATTGAAACTGCTACTTTACAAAGCACTTATCCAATTTTTTCTGCAACTAAATACAAAGCTACTAATCCACTATAGTAAATGCAGGAAGTCTGATGCCAGGCGTCGGTCAACAAACAATAACCAAAAGACCTGTTGTCGTATTGCAGAGGGGCTTTTTTGCGGGGGCTTCGGCTGTTGTTCTTAATGTTAGGCGAAGTGGTTCGGAGTATTTTAGCCCTGTTGTAAAAAAATCTTAAAGTCGAGTTTGCTCCCCTTTCTAACCTCTTTATACATATCTACAGCTTCAGAAGATAGATACAATCGTAAGACCTTCGCCTTTCTATCAACCTCGAATGATTTTTCATTCCGAAGCAAAAACAAAGTTGGTACCTTGAAATATAAGTAAGGTTCACCGCTCAATTGATTTTGACAAATCAGATTTATATGCTTTATTTTATTCGGTTCGATGAGGTCAAGAGGAACCTGAAAAAACCAAACTCTCGAATTACTCCATGATTCTCTTGGGATGTGTAGAATTTTGAAGTTATAACAGGATCAATTACAGACGGATTCTTATCGAAGAACCATGCTAAAGCTGATTGCCGAATATTGGCTTTTCCCATTTAAAACTTATTTATTAAAAGTGTATCTAACTTGGTGACAATTGCGTATTCTATTCATTTCGTCAAACGTTACGGCTTGGCGTTTTGGTGGA
>JBBRCW010000438.1:0-4796 GCA_038204535.1 Chitinophagales bacterium
TGCAACTTTTGATAATAAAAAGTCTATCGCTTTAAAATCAAAATATGTATTGGACCATAAGTTGGGTGGCATTATGTATTGGGAATTGAGTTTGGATACTTATAAAGATGGTTTGGTACAAACTATTAACGACGTTTTTAATGGAGCTAAATAATCAGAAACTTTTCTACGCAACTACATTTTTTACTCACATACATGAAAAATTTTCTTGATTTTATTGGGGCATTTTCAATCTTTGATCTTTCATTGGGGCAAAAAGTGTCTAACGTTTCCGACCCTGTTGAATGGGTAAATCCATTAGTGGGAACCGAATCAAAACCGGGCTTATCTAATGTAAATACTTACACCTTAATTCCTACTCTTATCAACACACATCTATCTCCTATTAATTTCTCAGTAATTTTTATTTCAATACCATAATCATTGCTTATCTATCTTTAATCTCAAACAAATCTGCTGTTTATGGAAGGGGTTGTGATTATCCTGTTGATCGTGATTTTAGTTATACTCATTAAGCTAAAAAATAGTTTTGATGAGAAAATACATATTCTCCAAAACGAAATTGTTCAGTTAAATCAAACACTTTCAGCAACTTTAGTTAAAAAGCCTGTATCCGAACAAATCCCTGTGGTTGAAAAGAAAGAAGCACCTGCTAAACCAACACCGGAAAGTTATTGGGAAACAAACTTCAAAATAGCGGATGAACAGGATGACATCAAAATACAGGAGCAACTTGAAAACTGGCAGCCGGTTGAACAGATTGCTTCAAATACGCCCAGGCCGGTTGTAGAAAAAGAAGCTGCTACTATCGGTATTAACCGTCCGCCAATTAGACCAGCAGAACCGGTTAAACCATCTTTTTTTGAGCGCAATCCCGACCTGGAAAAATTTATTGGCGAAAACCTGGTGAGTAAAATCGGAATAGGAATCCTGGTACTAGCCATTGGTTATTTTGTAAAATTTGCGATTGATAATAACTGGATAGGAGAATGGGGACGTGTTGCCATTGGCATTGCATGCGGTGTTATACTGGTGGGCATTGCCCATTACACCCGCAAGAATTATAAAGCATTCAGCACTGTGCTGGCCGGGGGCGGTTTGGCAGTATTCTACTTTACTATTGCCCTGGCCTATCACCAGTTTCACCTGTTTGGCCAAACCACTGCGTTTTTAATTATGGTGGCCATTACTGTGCTTGCTATCAGCTTGTCGTTATTTTACGACTCGCAGCAGTTGGCTATCATCGCCCTGGTGGGCGGCTTTGCGGCCCCGTTTATGGTAAGCAACGGCAGCGGTAATTATAAGACCCTTTTCATCTATCTTATCTTATTGAATACTGGTTTACTGGTATTGGCCTATAAAAAATCGTGGCGATTAATGAACCTGCTGGCGTTTTTATTTACCGTTATTCTATTTAGCGGGTGGCTATTTTCATTGCCAGGCAACGAAAGTTTAAATACCTATAGAAATGGGTTTGGATTTGCAACGGTATTTTATTTGTTGTTCTTCGCCATCAACCTTGCGCATAACATCAGGGAAAATAAAAAATTCATCGCCAGCGATTTTGGAATTATACTCGCAAATACATCTTTATTTTTTATTGCCGGTCTTTTTATGATATACCAAATGGAGGTCATCCAATACCGGGGATTGTTTAGTGCAGCCATGGGCGTGTTTAACATGGGGGCGTCTTACCTTCTTTTTAGAAATCGAAAAGTTGATATCAATATTTTATACCTGCTCATTGGCATAACGCTCACTTTTGTTTCGTTAACCGCACCGCTACAACTGGAGGGTAATTTTATTACACTTTTCTGGGCATCCGAAGCGGTGCTGTTGTATTGGCTGTTTCAAAAGTCGGCCATCCCAATTATACGGGTTACTTCAATCATTATAGGGCTGTGTATGCTTTTTAGTCTATTGTTGGATTGGATTAATATTTACAGGGATAGCAGCGTGCAATTACGTATTGTTTTAAACAAAGGCTTTATTACTTCGCTGTATGCTGCGGCGGCTGCCTTCGCGTTGTTTTTACTAAGGCGAAGCGATAAGGATGAACCCGCAGGCAAGTCTCCGCTATGGTTGCCTGATTCTGTAGCCCTGCAATCGTCAGCGGTTATTTTATTATTTATAGGGGGTGCCTTAGAAGTCAATCAACAGTTCAAATTTCATTATCCTTTATCGAACATTAACCAGCTATACCTTGAATTGTATGTATTTACATTTGTGCTGTTAGTGCATTTTACCAGGCTAGCCAGGCCAAGGTTTTACGTTGAGGTGGCATTGTTTTCAATTTCAATATTGATTTACATGGTCATGATCGGCCAGAATTTTGATTTGCAGGCCAATGCATTAACACTGCGCCAAAACCCTCAGCTATTTACAATAGGCCATGGTATGATGGCATTTGCTGCGGCAATCATTATGTTTAGGTATGTTACAATCGTTCGGTTTCAAAACAGCCGCCCGCAATATTTTACCGATCTGTTTACCTGGGCAATATGCGTAGTTGTCATCGCTTTTATAAGTGTTGAATTGAATTTGCTGGTAAGATTATTTTTTTATGATCAAAATAACCCGCTGTCTGAATTACAGCGGATATATGTAAAAACGGTGTTGCCGATTGTATGGGGTGTGTGCTCGTTTGTTTTAATGTGGCTGGGGATGAAATTTTCATTTAAACAATTGCGAATAATTTCTTTGTCTTTATTCACCCTTACGCTGGCGAAACTGTTTTTGTTCGATTTGCGAAACATTCCGGTGGCAGGCAAAATAGCGGCATTCTTCTGTTTGGGCGTATTGCTGCTGGTGGTGTCTTTTATGTACCAGCGGTTAAAGAAAATTATTACTGAAGATGAACAAAAAGCATCGCCTTAAATTATTGTTCTTGCTATCCTTTTATGCTTCGGTTAGCCATGCGCAACCTAATATTAAAGTTGATTCTAATCTTCTATCCGGGCATCACACCACACAGCCGCAAGTATGGGGGATCGTTATTTTTGTGATGATAATTTTATTAGCGGCAAGCTATTTTCTTACAAAAGCAATCAACAATAGAAAAAAGAATTCACCTTAATATTTCAGCTATGAGTACTGAGAATTACGATGCGTATTTTAACGCCAATAAAGATGGCTGGAACAAACGAACCGCTGTTCATAAAGATTCATCTTTTTACAATCTTGAACGGTTTAAAGCCGGGCATTCAACACTCAATCCTATTGAGTTGGAAGCTTTGGGAGATGTGAAAGGAAAATCGCTGCTGCACCTGCAATGCCACTTTGGACTGGATACGATGAGTTGGTCGCGTTTAGGAGCTATTGCCACTGGTGTCGATTTCAGCAATGAAGCTATCAGTCTTGCGCAGGAGATCAATGATGAACTAAAACTAAACACCACCTTCATCCAAAGCAACATCTACGACCTAAAGAATGTTTTAAAAGACCCTCCTTCGGAGGGATTTAGGGAGGCTTTATTTGACATCGTTTTTACCTCCTATGGTGTTATCGGCTGGCTGCCCGATCTTGATAACTGGGCGGCTGTTATCAGTCATTTTTTAAAGCCGGGTGGTACTTTTTTTATGGCGGAGTTTCACCCCGTAGTATGGATGATGGATGAGAATTTTGAACACATAAAATACCATTATCACAACCAGGAAGTAATTGAAGAAGAAACATCCGGTACTTATACTGACCGCAGTGCACCCATAACGTACAAAGAGTATTCATGGAACCATAGCTTAAGCGAAGTGATGAACGCCCTTATCAGCCATGGTCTAACGATACAATCCTTCAACGAATATCCATTTTCGTATTACAATTGTTTTAATAAAACAGTGGCGGGTAACGACGGATTATTCAGGATAGAGGGCATTGAAAACAAAATACCCATGATGTTTAGCATAAAGGCCAATAAGCAATATCAGCTTTGAAATCTGTCAAACTCGTACAAAGGGCTTTCCCTTATTACTCTAACATCCTTTATCTTCGCACCCAATTTTATAAGTGCTAAACCGATACAAATCATGCTTCCAAGGTATAAACGAATTTTATTAAAATTAAGTGGAGAATCTTTAATGGGTAACAAAGCGTTTGGTTTAGACTCCGACGTTATTCAGCAATATGCGCAGGATATAAAACAAGTAATAGAATTAGGGGTTCAGGTAGCTATAGTAATAGGAGGCGGTAATATTTACCGGGGCATGAATGAAGCTGAAACTGGTATTGAACGGGCCCAGGGCGATTATATGGGTATGCTGGCAACTGTAATTAATGGTATGGCCTTACAGGCAGGATTAGAAAAAATTGGCGTTTATACCCGGCTGCAGAGCGCCATAAAAATGGAACAGGTAGCCGAACCTTATATTCGTCGCAGGGCCATCAGGCACCTTGAAAAAGGAAGGGTAGTCATTTTTGGAGCAGGCACTGGTAATCCGTATTTCACAACCGACACCGCAGGTTCATTAAGGGCAATAGAAATTAAAGCCGATGTAATTTTAAAAGGAACCAGGGTTGATGGAATTTATACTGCCGATCCTGAGAAGGACCCCACTGCCACCCGTTTCGATAAGATTTCGTTTGCCGATGTTATAAAGAACAATCTGCGGGTAATGGATATGACGGCATTTACTTTATGCCAGGAAAACAGTCTGCCCATTATTGTGTTTGATATGAATACGCCCGGCACGCTGCTGCAGGTTATTGAGGGCATGAGCGTGGGAACATTGGTGAGCTAAATTAATTTTGTTTTCGGTTAATGCAGTAAGATCGTCTACCTGACTTTTGAGGCGTCTATAAAT
>JBBRCW010000439.1:0-4701 GCA_038204535.1 Chitinophagales bacterium
AGGCTTGTATAATAAATGGGGAAACCTGGAAAAAGCCAAATATTACCTTCATGAAGCCTTGCCATTGTCAAAAGCCTATGGCGATAGTAGCACTGCCGCTTATGCACTGCTCGCTTTGTCAAACATCAGCATTAAAAATAATCAGCTGAATGAGGCCATGCGATATACCGATGAGGCCATAGTACTTTCAAACAAAAACAGGCCAGCCAATACATTTGATGCCATTCATTCAATCGCCGTTCTTGAAAAAGGGTTGATTTACGTCTATCAAAAAAAACCTGATCTGGCCTACGATTACATTCTTCAATCCAGAATTATTACCGATCAGCAACATCCAAAAATTTCAACTGTTGCCGGCGACCTGGAGACCGACTATGCATTTTACCTGTATAACAAATTAATAAAAAACGATCAGGCTGCAGAAGGTTATTTGCTGGTAGCCCACAAGAAGGCGATCGCTGAAAAGTCGAATGTCTTAAAGAAGAGATACCTGAGGGAACTGGCGGTTTTTTATAGCGAACAAAAACAGCCGGCACTGTCAGCAGATTATTTGCAAAAATATTTTGAGTTGAACGATAAGCTTGAAAAAGAGCAGGACGCCTTTAAAATAGCCCAGTTTGAAAACGAAAAAATTGAACGTCGGCAAAACGAACAAATACTTGAAATGCGGCAGAAAAATGACCTGCAGGCGGTGAAGGTTAGTAACCAGAGAAGATTGGTTGTTATTACGCTGGCAGGATTGCTGATTGTGTGCGGATTAATGGTCTTTATCTACCGTCAGCTACTCATCAATAAAAGAACATTGAACAGTTTGCGAAAAACACAACGGCAACTGATATTGAGTGAAAAAATGGCCTCGCTGGGCGAAATGACCGCCGGTATAGCACATGAAATAGAAAACCCTTTAAACTTTGTAAAAAACTTTTCTGAAGTTAGTGCAGACTTGCTGCAAGAGTTAAGTGAAGATATTTCGCATGGTAAGTACGAAGAAGTTCCGGAAGTGGTTAAAGACCTTAAAATCAACCTTACTAAAATAACCTTTCATAGCAATAAGGCCGATGCGATTGTGAGAGGGATGATGACGCACACAAAACAAAGTACCGGTAAAAAAGAAATGGTGAATATCAATGCCCTGATTGAAGAATATTCAAGGCTTACCTACCATGGATTTAAGGCCAATAATAGTTTATTTATGGCCGATACCATTGCTGATTACGACAAAAATATTCCGCTGATTGAATGTATTCCCCAGGAACTCGGCAGGGTGTTTTTAAACATCTTTAATAACGCCTACTATTCTATGCACGAAAAGAAAAAGAAAATTGATGGTGATTATAAACCGGTCGTTGACATACAAACGAAATCTATTGGGGGCGAAAAGGTGGAAATCAGCATAAAGGATAATGGCTTAGGCATACCTCCGGGAACGGCCGACAAAGTATTTCAGCCTTTCTTTACAACCAAACCCGCGGGACAGGGAACCGGCCTGGGCCTTTCTATCAGTTATGATATTATTACCAAAGGGCTTGGCGGTAAAATGGAAGTCGTATCCACCGAAGGCGAATCGGCCGAATTTATCATCACAATTTAATGGCATAAACTTAAGCATTGCGATTCATTTAAAACGAGTCTTCATGCTGAATTAATGACCAAGGCGGCCCTGGCAAAAATGGCAATGACGCAAGAAATCGTGAAAATGCTGTTGTCATTCCGACGAAGGAGGAATCCTTAAGAAGAACATCTAATTAGAACTTGAATTTGAAACACTTTTGAAAGCGTCTTGCTGAATTTATTTCAGCATGCCCTGTATCTCATCTGATACTTTCCAGGAGATCCTAAAACAAGTTGCCAATTACAGATTTTGTATACAATTTGATTAATGGCGCTGTGCAACAGACTTGTAAAGTTTCCCCGCCTTTTTAAGGAGGGGACCGATTTTATGCGCAGCATAAAATTCAGGGGTGGTTAAACTCCGCTTTAATTTCTTAAAACACCCAGACCGTTCCTTCAAACGCCACTTGCTTTAGAAGCGTCGCAGTTGTATTCCTATACTTCTTAAATACTTTTTTTAAAAATGATCTTTCTCAATGCCCGGTTCCCAAAAATGATCTCCACCTTACGGTTCAATCACTAACTTTTAAGATGGGCATTAAATGACTGCAATAAAATTTCCGAGGCTATGTTGATGACGAAGATTACGGTTTTACTGTTGGCTCTTTTTAAAGATTTGTCCTGAGGACGGCCTCTGCGGAGGATCTGTGGTTACGGAGCTGTTTGCCGGGAGGTTTTAATTCAGGTATATTGTTAAAGACGACATTTTTCATGTGCTGCAGTTTAACCACCCCTGAATGTTTTTATAACAAGTTATAAAAACATTCTGTCCCCATCCTTTGAAAAGGAGGGGAAACTTTTGCAGGCAGGTTTACGGGCTGGTAAAAGTTCAATTTTTGGAAATGTATAAGCCAGGCTGGCCGGACAGCCCCGCCAGAATGATCAGATCGGGCAGGCGGGCGGGCTTCTGTTTTTTTTCATTATTGAGCAAACCGTAAAAGTCACTAATTTATACCTTGCGAAGTATAGTTGAACCAAAGACAGACCTGCCCATAAGATGATTTTCCTTACTGCGCAAGTCTTTTACTCAGGCACTTTGAAGCAGAAAAATACATAGTCTCTTATGAAAATCGGGCAAATCTTTTTTCCATTCAGCAATGGTTTTGGTTTTGATAAATTCTGCCGGCGCTGTAAGGTCGGCCGCAATACAAAGCCGGGTGGATGGCTTGCATGTTTGTAATATTTCTTTAAGTAGTGGATTGTTTCGAAAAGGGGTTTCAATAAAAAGCTGGGTGCTCTTTTTGTTGGATGATTCGGCTTCCAGTTCGTTTATTCGGTTTCGCCGGGCAGTGTTGTCTATGGGCAGGTAACCATTAAATTGAAAATGCTGTCCGTTCATACCGCTTGCCATTAAAGCTAATAAAATTGAATTTGGCCCTACAAAGGGCCGAACGGTTGCATTGATATGCTGGGCAGCATCAACCAATATTTGCCCGGGGTCTGCAATGCCGGGACAACCGGCTTCGCTTATAATCGCTGCATTTTTTCCTTCTTTCAATAAGCGTATAAATGCCTGCTGCACCTGTTCTTCGGCTTTGTGAATGGCAAACCATTGGTAGTCGTCAATAACCATTTGGGGCCAGATACTTTTTAAATACCTGCGGGCAGTACGTTCATTTTCAACAAAGAAAACAGTACACTCTTTTATGGCTGGCAAAACATAAGCAGGTATTGTTTCGGGGGCGTCTGCGTGCAAAAAGGTGGGTATCAAATAAACTGTTCCGGTCATAAATAATGGGTAATGGTGAAACAATATGGTTGTGCGGCCCTCAACATAATTTGCCGATAAATGAACTTTTAGCTGAAGGGTGTGACCACCGCCGGGGCGGGGCAGGCAACAACGATGTTAAATTATACTTCGAATGCCGACTCAATAAAAAATAACATCAGAAAACGAAATTGTGGTAAAAGTAGGTTAAGCCAGCAATGGTTCGCGCTTTTTTAGCGGGTATAAACTTAGCGTGGCCGCTATAACCGCGTAGGCAGGGGCCAGCACCCATCCCACAAAAGGCACCAGGTGCATAAGATAGAACAATAACCCGTTGCCAATGGCCAGGCCTTTGCGGGCGCCAATAAAATTTATACTTTCCGCCACTGTTAGTTTGTTTCGTTCGCTGCAATAATCCAGCATAGAAAAGCCGTAGTAGTAACATTCAATTAAAACGGCAAATACAGGCGTAACCCAGCCTACCAGCGGCACAATCGACAACAGCAAAATTGACAAGGTATAAACGGTTTGCCATAACGAATTTCGCAGGGCAATACCAATGCCGCGAATGATATCTTTAAACAATTGACGAAAGCTGAAGGGAAAGTCTTTGCCCTCTATAATGGCCTCTGTTTTTTCGCTGAGGTATGCAAAAATGGGAGAGCCGATAATGAGCCATAAATATTTAAAGAGCGAAAAATAAAACAGCATCAGGATTAACCACAGCATCATGCCGGCGAGCGTAAAAAAGAAACCGAGTAAGCGGCTCTGCATGCTGATGACCCATTCGTGCAGGTGGGTTTTTATTAATAAGAAATCAATTACACTGGTAGCACTCTTGCCAAAGAAATACATGCTTACGCAAAACAGCAGCATATATACAATACCGGGTATAATGATCCATTTCCAAAGATTGTGGCGTTTGATAAACTGGTGCGCCTGCCCGTAGGCCTGTATAGCTATCACAATATCTTTAAGCAATGGCGTTACATTTGTTTGCATAAAAGTAAAGGATATAACGGTATCACCCTAACGCCATGAAACCAACAGACACCAGCATTCAAAATAAGCTTCCACATGAATTTTACCAGCAGCAGGATGTGGTAACCATAGCCCGTACACTATTGGGGAAAGTATTGGTTACAAACTTCGGCGGCGAATTAAGCGCGGCCCGTATAGTGGAAACCGAAGCCTATAATGGTATAGTGGACAAAGCATCGCATGCCTATAACGACCGGCGAACCAATCGCACCAAAGTGATGTATGAGCAGGGCGGACGGGCTTATGTGTATTTATGTTATGGGCTGCATTACCTGTTTAATGTGGTTTGTAATGCGAAGGATGTTCCGCATGCCGTTTTGATAAGGGCGGCCGAACCGCTT
>JBBRCW010000440.1:0-4677 GCA_038204535.1 Chitinophagales bacterium
TTCAAAAAATAATTTACTGACCACCGTTGCCTGGAAGATAAACGGGCAAGTGCAATATGCCCTTGAAGGAAGTGTGTTTATTGCAGGTGCTGTGGTGCAGTGGTTAAGAGATGGATTGGGCATTATTAAAACCTCTGGCCAGGTAGAAGAACTGGCAGAAAAGGTTAGTGATAATGGCGGCGTATTTATGGTGCCTGCTTTTACTGGCCTCGGCGCCCCCTATTGGAACCAGGATGCACGGGGCATGATCATTGGCATAACCCGTGGCACAACCGATGGTCATATTGCCAGGGCAGCTATCGAGAGTATTGCCTTTCAAACAATGGATGTTTTAAGGTCGATGGAGGCCGACGCCGACATGCACATTAAGGAAGTAAGAGTTGATGGCGGCGCCACCATCAATAACCACCTCATGCAGTTTCAAAGCGATATATTGGGCAGTAATGTAATAAGGCCAAAGGTTACCGAAACAACTGCGCTGGGTGCTGCCTATTTGGCCGGCCTTGCAACCGGGTTTTGGAACGATATGAAAGAGATTGAACAAAACTGGCAGCACGAAAAAAGTTTTGAACCAATGATGGATGAAACCGAACGCAGCAGACTATCAGGCGAATGGAAAAGGGCCATCACCGCCGTTCAGGCGTGGACGGGGCTTTGAGCAGTGAACAGTGAATAGTGAACAGTGAAGTGATGCCGTCATGCTGAATTTATTTCAGCATCCCCTGGAAAACGTTTTGTGAAATACATGGTATTCCAAAAAGAGTTCGGAGTAACGGGTTCATGGAATTAATTAATAGGGAATAAAGAATAATGAATAGTGAGTAGCGAATAATGAATAACGAATAGTGAAGAATTGAATGACGAATAACTTTATGCTGTTGTCATTCCGATCCCGATATAGATTGGGAAGGAATCCCACGAAGAACATCTGGTTTGACCGTTAATTTTAAACACTTTAAAAAAGCGTCATTGTAAATTCATTTTGAAATCCAGAGGTTCCTTAGAATCGGAATATGAGATACATAAATGAAGAATGAATAATTAATAAGAATTTATAGCGATGAATGATTTTGTTTTAATTTTTACTTTTCAACCCGAAACCAAAACCTGTAACCAACAACCTATAACTAACTAATATGACTCCTTTTGTAGGCGAATTTACCGGAACTGCTATCCTGATCATTTTTGGGGATGGTGTAGTAGGCAATGTTGTATTAAATAAAACCAAAGGCAATAACGGCGGCTGGATTGTCATCACCTTTGGTTGGGCGATGGCTGTTTTTGTAGGCGTATATTCAGTTGCATCTGTTAGCGGAGCGCATCTGAACCCGGCGGTAACCCTTGCATTGGCCATGGCAGGCAAATTTCCATGGGGCGATGTTCCTCTTTATATCCTTGCCCAGTTAACCGGGGGATTTGCCGGCGCTGTATTTGTTTGGCTCCTTTACCGTAATCATTTTAATGCAACTGACAATGCAGAGGCCAAACTGGCGGTGTTTTGCACAGGCCCTGCCATACGCGACCGTTTTGACAACCTGGTAAGCGAAACGGTAGCTACTTTTGTTTTTATTATAGGAGTATTGTTTATAGTGGCACCCCAGGCAAGCCTGGGCGCTTTAGATGCCTTGCCAGTTGCCTTGTTGGTATTTGCAGTGGGGCTTTCTCTGGGCGGTTCTACAGGCTATGCAATCAATCCGGCCCGCGATATAGGACCACGCTTTGCGCACTCCATATTGCCCATAAAGAGCAAGCGCGACAGCGACTGGGGGTATGCATGGGTTCCCATCATTGGTCCATTGATAGGGGCGGCATTAGCGGCCCTCGTCTTTACATATCTGTTGCAATAAAAGATAAAGTACAATATTAATTTTTGCATCAAGCGGCGGCCCTTTGCAGGTTCCGTTCAGGCGGAACGACAGGTGGGTAGCTTAAACAAACATTTTGGTTGTAATATTTTCGATGTGTCATGGTAGAATTTGGAATGTGCTTTTTTTGTTTTCAAGCCATGGATCGGTTTCATTCATCTTTCGTTCCTCCGGAACGGGAATGCCTTTTTTTGGTCGCTATTTCTACCCATGTTCCGTTGCTCGGGAACGGATTATATTCGGCCTGTCTGCGCAACCCGATAGCATTGAATTTTGGCCCGCCTTTATTTGTGTTCTTCACCAGGAAAAATAAACACTCGCCCAGGTAATTTTGATCTAATTGAATTTCCTGACATTTAAAAAAACCCTGCGGGTTGGTCAGTTAAAAACGTCTTTTGAAGTTCATGTAATGCTGGTTCCGTTCCACCGGAACGACAGGTGGGTAGAATAAGAAATTTCACAATATATTTTCCGTTCCAGAGGAACGGCCGGTGGGTAGATCAACGAAGATTCACATTGCTGGATTTTGAATAAAGAGAACATCCCAAAAATGTGTACAAACGATAGGGTTTTACAGGAGCGGCTTGTAACAAAAAGCGGGATCAAAGCTGATCGCAATTCATAAGCCGCGCTAAAAAGCATTCTTCAACCTTTCCATAGCGATATCATTTTCTTTTTTACCGCTCAGCCAATTTTTTCCAGTTCAATCAATTGTATTTGGTTATTTTAACTTCCTGAAATTTTTGTAAACTTTAAACCGAACTATTTTGAAAAGAAGAGATTTTCTTCACCTGGCAGGATTGGGTTTGGGCGGAACCATGCTGGCGGGTATCCCGATCATTGGGCATGCCATTCCTCTTGAAGCAGGATGGTCTCCCGGCGATGTGGCCCTTAAAAAACAACTGGCCGATGTGGCTTTGAATGCCGCCCGTTCAAAAGGCGCCACCTGGCAGAAGGCAGAAGGTGTAAGACAGGAGGCAGAAGGAGTAAGGTAGAAAGCAGAAGGTATAAGGCAGAAGAGGTCATCGGAGGTGAATTGTTGAGTATGACATTGTCAAATATAGCCGACCCTTAAAGCCTTAACCGTCGCGCAGCCAGAGCCGTCATGCCGAATTTATTTCGGCATCCCCTGTAATTCATCCGGCCATTTTGTACGTCGAATATAAAATAGGAAACTCGCCATTGTTGGTCGCTGACCAACAATATTAACATCAACTGATACTATCGGGTTAGTCCATTTGACCCCATTTAATTAAACCGGGAAAAATGATTTGGGATATTGACAGCACTGTCTAAATAGAGTGTTGGTCGGAGGCCAACAATGGCAAAAGAAGGCGGAAGGAGTAAGGTAGAAAGCAGAAGGTATAAGGCAGAAGAGGTCATCGGAGGTGAATTGTTAGTAAAACATTGTCAAATAAAACCGACCGTCAAAGCCGTCAACCGTCGCGCAGCCAGAGCCGTCATGCCGAATTTATTTCGGCATCCCCTGTAATTCATCCGGCCATTTTGTACGGCCGCTTATAAAATAGGGCCCTCGCTATTGTTGGTCGCTGACCAACAATATTAACATCAACTGATACTATCGGGTTAGTCCATTTGACCCCATTTTATGAAAACGGGGAAAAATGATTTGGGTTATATGCAGCGCCGTCTACTTTGAGTGTTGATCGCTGACCAACAATGGCAAAATTCCTGGTCAAGCCAGGAATGAAATCCTTTCCTTTGTCGTCAAACGGGACTAAGCCTTAAAGGTGTAAAGTTGCTTATAGCGAAGGTAAATTGCCTTATAGAACTATTGCACCGCTCCTTCTCCAATCGGGAAAATGGAAGCGGGATAAGACCTTCTTCCCTTTTTAATATCTTTAAGTCATGCAAACAGAAAAAGAAATAATGCTGGCCGGCGGCATGTACGACCCAAATGACAAGCAATTGTTATCGGATAGGTTGCGTACCAGGTTAATGATTAAAGCATTAAACGATTGTGCGGAAGACCGGGTGGATGACCGAAACAATTTATTAAAGCAACTGGTTCCAAATGGTGGTAACGGACTGTATATTCAAACGCCTTTTTATTGCGATTATGGCTATAACATCATTACTGGCGAAAATGTGTTCTTCAACTTCAATTGTGTCATTTTGGATGTAACATTTGTGACCATTGGCAGCCGCTGCATGTTTGGCCCGAATGTGCAGATTTATACTGCCACTCATCCTCTTAACCATATAGAAAGATCAGCCGGCCGTGAATTCTCCAGGCCCATTATTTTAGGCGATGATGTTTGGGTAGGCGGCAGTGTGGTTATTTGTCCTGGAGTAACAATTGGCGACCGTTGTGTAATAGGCGCCGGCAGCGTAGTCACCAAAGATATTCCAGCAGATGTATTTGCAGCCGGTAACCCCTGCAAAGTAATCCGGGAGATTGAGCAATAGAAGAATTTATGAGTAATCGTTAACCCCCGGGAGAAAAGCCACTTTCCAGAGGATCCCTCGTTCCTCGGGATGACACAGTGATTGTCCTTCCGACCTCGTTTGTAATTCCAACTTCTCATGTCATTCCGACGAAGGAGGAATCCCCGACAGATCAACAACGTATCCCTCTTGCCTCGTAAAGGACATATGTGTTGTTCAAAGTAGGAGGGGATCCCTCCCAAACAACAAAGGATCCCTCGTTCCTGCCATTGACACATTTTAGAACAAATTGATTAATAAACCTTTATGTGAATAAGATTTTATATTAATGATGATTTTATAAAAAAAGGCGCTTCGGAATTAGACGCTTTCTGCTCTGTCATCTTCAAAGAACTTTTTTGGG
>JBBRCW010000441.1:0-4626 GCA_038204535.1 Chitinophagales bacterium
TCAAAAAAAGGATGTTTTCATGACGAAGGAAGATAAAGTAGATTTAATTTTAAAGTTGGCTTCAAATAAGGAAGAGTTAGTTACAATAATTGAAACTTCAAAAACCGATTCTATTAAATGGATGTTTATTTTTTGGGTTGGTCAGTTGGCTGCGACGGCTGGAATTCTGTTTGCCTTTCTAAACGTGTATTTTAAGAAATAGCCACTTTAAATATTTTAGATTATGCAGCCCCGCTCGTTTTAAGCGGGGCTTTTGCTTATATTCTTATCTTTATAAGAAATAGTATTCATGGTAGCACTGAAAGTAGAAGTTTATGATGTTCTTGCCACAAAGGAAGATATTGGGATAGTGAGAAGAGATATTGCTGAAACAAAAGCAGATATTATTAAATGGAGTTTTATATTTGGGATTGGTCAACTGGCGGTTACTGCCGGGCTTTTGTTCGCCTTTCTAAACGTGTATTTTAAGAAATAGCCACTTTAATTATTTTAGATTATGCAGTCCTGCTCGTTTTGAGTGGGGCTTTTTTTAGCCCCTAATACACCCCGAGAGAGAGTTTGAATTGATTTGTTGTTCGAAGGTGTGATTATAAAAAGTCAATTCTAAGTCTTAGCCACTGCATTTTTAAAAACAGACTATTAACTTTGAAGCAACATGGAAAAGGATAAACAAATCAAGCTGGTGGAATGTCCCAGGGATGCGATGCAGGGCTGGGGTAATTTTATACCCACTGAAAAGAAAATTGACTATTTGAATACCTTATTGCAGGTGGGGTTTGATACGCTCGATTGCGGCAGTTTTGTTTCGCCTAAAGCTATTCCGCAAATGGCCGATACAAAAGAAGTGCTGGCTGGTCTTGATACCTCCAATTCAAATACCAAACTGCTGGTAATTGCAGCCAATACCCGGGGGGCTGCCGAGGCTATGGAAATTGAAAAAGTAACCTATGTTGGTTTTCCATTTTCGATCTCAGAAACGTTTCAGCAGCGCAATACCAACAGCTCGATTGCGGAGAGTTTAGTAAGTGTTGATGAAATACAAAAGTTGTGTGCCGCTCATGGCAAAGAACTGGTGATTTACCTGAGCATGGGTTTTGGTAATCCTTACAATGATACCTATAATCAGTATATTTTGCTGCATTGGGCCAAAGTGATGATAGAACGAGGCATACGGATCATATCGCTGGCGGACACCGTAGGAATAGCCACGCCCGAACAAATATCTTTTGCTTTAGATACCCTTTTGCCCAAGTATCCCGATGCCGAAATTGGAGTGCATTTACATTCAAATCCGCAAAACTGGAAAGCAAAGTTCGAGGCGGCTTTAAATAGTGGATGTACAAGGTTTGATGGCGCTATAAACGGCATTGGCGGTTGTCCTATGGCCGGTGATGCCCTGGTGGGTAATATGAACATGAATAATATGATTCATTATCTGCAGAAACAGGGCAATGCCAGTTTTATAAATGAGAAAGCCCTTGAACGGGCAAGCAAATTGGCCACAGAGATTTTTATCTAAGTACTGATTGAAAAGCAAAGCATATGAAGTGGATGGCAGATATTGATATTAAGGTGCCGATGCAAAAAATCAATTATGGCCATTCGGTATTTTTAGTTGGATCTTGTTTTACTGAGCATATTGGTGGCCGGTTGGCCGATCATAAATTTCCGGCGCTGCAAAACCCACATGGAATATTATTTGACCCTATAAGCGTGTGCGAAAGTTTGCAATCTTATATTCAGCCCAGGGTTTACAACGGTGCGGATTTAATTTACCTGAATGAATTGTGGCAAAGCTGGCATCACCATTCCATTTTTTCTGGTATAGATCAGCAACGGGTGATCGAAAATATAAATGAGAGCCAGACGGCGGCGCATCAATTTCTAAAAACGGCTGATTTCCTGGTTATTACAATGGGTTCGGCGTTCTCCTATCAACTTAAAGTGGAGGGGCGTCCGGTTGCCAATTGTCATCGGGCTCCCGGACAATGGTTTAATAAACACCTGGTCTCCATCGATGAAATTTCAAACAGGCTGAACGAAACCATCGGCCGGTTAAAAGCATTTAATGCTGAATTGAAGATTATTTTTACCATAAGCCCGGTAAGGCATTTACGCGATGGCGTGGTGGACAATAACCGAAGCAAGGCTCGTTTAATTGAAGCGGTACACCAGGTGGTTCAGTATTTTGCGCATTGCAGCTATTTCCCTGCATACGAACTGGTAATTGACGTTTTGCGGGATTACCGTTTTTTTGACATCGACCTGGCGCATCCCAACTATGCAGCTACGGAATTTGTATTTGAAAAATTTTGTGAAGCCTGCATCGACGGGGAAACACGGTCCAAAATGGAAGAAGTAAAAAAAGTAGTTACCGCGTCGCGGCATAAACCATTTCAACCGGCTACCGAAGCCCATCAAAATTTTTTAAGAAGCTCGCTGCAAAAAACGGAAATACTACAGCAACAATTGCCCCAGCTGGATTTCTCAAAAGAAATAGCTTTTTTTCAGGTTTCCTGAGCGTTATAGTTTATACCGCTCGTTACAAGAACTGTTTCAAAATTCTGGCGGTTTCTACCGGCGGCCCCGCTAAAAGCGGTTGATGATTCTTTGTTAGGATGAAAGTTGCCGGAATACGGTTAACTTACCATGCAACCGGGATAATAGACGGATTGATGGATCAAAAAATTAGACATCTTATTTGAAATATTCATTATGACCAAAGAAGACTTGCAGGTTCTTTTTCCCGATCTTGAAAACGAGCTGTACGATGAAATTTTAAGCAATGCCACAGTTAAACATGTAAAGGCCGGGGACACCCTGCTTAAGGTGGGGCAAACCATTCGTTCTACCATGTTAATAACCGAAGGCATCGTAAAATTGTATAGAGAGGATGATGAAGGGAAAGAATTTTTTATCTACCACCTTAACGCGGGCCAGGCGTGTTCGCTTTCTATGGTTTGCGCTACCCGGCACGAGACAAGCGAAGTACTGGCAAAAGCGCTAACCGATTCAACCGTGCTTTCGATACCGCTTGAATTTATGGATCAATGGATGAGCCATTACAAAACCTGGTATCAGTTTGTAATCTCCTCGTACCGAAACCGGTTTGAAGAACTGCTGAAAACGATTGACGCCATCGCCTTTTCTAATATGGATGAACGCCTCGAAAATTATATTAAAAAACAGGCGGAGCAGCTGGGAAATCATATAAAAATGACACACCAGGACATCGCCAACGACCTCAACACCAGCCGCGAAGTGATCAGCCGGTTACTAAAGAAAATGGAGAACAAAAATTGGCTGGCCATCCATAGAAATTCTATTGAGTGGATAAAAAAATGATTTTTTCATTGTGACATAAATCACCAGATAGCCAACATTTTATAGTCAAATTTGCATTATAAGTATGGAAGTTATGGGATATATAGCAGCATTGTTCATTGGAATTTCATTGGGATTAATAGGCGGTGGCGGGTCAATACTGACCGTGCCTGTATTGGTTTACCTTTTTGGATTATCGCCTTTACTTGCTGTTTCATATTCACTGTTTATTGTGGGTTCAACCAGTTTGGTAGGTACTATAAGCAGTTACAGAAAAGGGCTCGTTGATATTCCAACTGCTTTTCTATTCGGAATATCTTCGGTGATCACCGTTTTTGTTACGCGAAAATTTATCATTCCACATATACCCCGGGAATTTACAATCTGGGGACTGCATTTAACGTTTGCGATTGTTACAATGGTTTTGTTTGCCATCTTAATGCTGATGGCGTCTATTTCTATGATACGTTCGGCGGTTGTTAAAGAGGAGGAAACCAGCAAAAAAAATAACAAGGCGCTGCTGCTTGTATATGGCGTATCCATTGGCCTGGTAACGGGCTTTTTAGGCGCAGGTGGTGGATTTTTGCTCATTCCCGCTTTGGTCATCATGTTGCATTTACCTATGAAAAAAGCCATTGGCACTTCTTTGATGATCATAGCCGTCAACTCGCTGGTGGGTTTTATAGGCGATGCCGGGCATTATGATATTCATTGGGGGTTTTTATTGATCATTTCTTTGATAGCCATTGCAGGAATAATAACCGGCGGGCTGTTGAATAAGAAAATTGAAGGCAATAAACTTAAAAAGGGTTTTGGCTGGTTTGTTTTGATTATGGGTTTGTACATAATAGTTAAAGAAATATTTCTTAAATCATAACACGAACCTAATATAGGTATGGGGGCAGTTGTAATGCCAGAACTTTACCTGTTGCTGGTTATCAAATTTTAAGGCACGTAAACCTAAAAAGAAAAATGATGAAAACATTATTCAATAAAAAAATTAGCCCGATAATGATATACCGGCTGGTTCGTTGGGCTTTCGGATTGTTCTTTATAACAGTCGGCTTTCTCTACAAAGATGCCTGGCCGGCTTTTATTTTCGGAGGTATTTTTATAATAACCTCCTTTTTTACGCCGCACCAGTGTGTGGGTAATAATTGTAACATTGATCAACGGTCTTAAATAATAAAAAACACAAATGATAGAATTTCTTATACAGCCCTGGCCCTGGTATGTAGCGGGCCCTTTAATAGGTTTAATGGTGCCGGTGTTATTGATATTTGGTAATAAAACGCTGGGTAT
>JBBRCW010000442.1:0-4622 GCA_038204535.1 Chitinophagales bacterium
GGGGAGTCGCCAACCCGGCCACGCATCTTAAATCCCATTCCGCTGGTGGTACAGCTTCCGCTCAAATTTCCGTTTGCATCCAGCGCAATCATTCCAATAGTATCGTGGTTGATTTTTCCATCGGGCAGTATTTTTGGTGCTGAATGTCCGTTTCCGCTTTCAATGTTCATAACCGGCTTATATTCTGAAGTCTCCAGCCATTTTTTGTAAGCCTTTTCTGCCCTTGGAGATAACGACTGCGGTTCAAGACCAAAGCCTTCTTTTATGGCAAACTGCTGGGCACCTTCGTCCACTAAAAATACATGGGGTGTTTTTTCCATAACGCGCCGGGCAACAGATATGGGATGCTTGATTCTTTGCAATGCGGCAACGCTTCCGCAATTGCCTTGCTCATCCATTATACTTGCATCCAGCGTTACTATACCATCTCTGTCGGGGTTGGCACCCAAACCCACGCAGCAATTAATTGAATTTTCGGTCACCATTACCCCTTGTTCAACGGCGTCCAGCGCTTTTCCCTTTTTTCGCAGCACTTTCCAGGCAGCAACATTGGCATTGATACCTTCGGGCCAAGTTGAAATCACAAGCGGTTTAAATCCTTTTCCATTTGCGGCAAAAATATTATTAGTAAAAAGCCCTCCAGCTCCAAAAGAGGAAAGCTGTAAAAAGTTCCTACGATTTAACATCAGGTAATTCCTTTATTGAAGTATAAATATAAACCACTACAAGGCAGGTTACAAAACCTGCCGAAATAAAAACGGCGTTACTGCCTAAACCAAACCAAAGCCATCCTGCAATTGAACTTGATAATAATGCGGCAATACTTTGTAAACCAGTATAGGTACCTAAAGCTGTGGCTGTTTTATTATTCTCTGCCAGGTTACTAAGCCAGGCTTTTGCTACGCCTTCTGATGCGGCTGCATAAATTCCGTAAAGCAGAAATATTAAAATATAACAGGGCAGTGTATGAACAAAAGACATAAGAAAATATACCAATGAAAATATTAAGAGCCCGAAAATCAGCATCTTTTTAACACCTATTTTATCAGCCATTTTACCCAAGGGAAATGCAGTCATCGCATAAATAGCATTATAAAAGATGTAAACGCCTATTAACAGCGTGTCATCAATACCCTGTTCTTTCATCTTTAGCAATAGAAAAACATCCGAACTATTCGCAAGGCCAAACACTAATAAGGCAGCCACCAATTTCTTATAGGTCGGCCTGCTATTTTTCCAATAGCCCAGAAAAGAAAATATGGCGGCTTTATTAAAATGGGTTGTGGCAACAAATGGCTTCTCCTTTAAAAGAAAAGTTGCAGCTATGGCAAGTAAACCCGGTATAAAGGCGATTAAAAAAAGTGTTCTAAAATCAGCCGGATGGAAATACAAAAAAATGAGTGATAAGACGGGACCAATAGTTGCTCCCAATGTGTCCAATGACCGGTGAAAGCCAAACACAGTTGCCTTTGTTTGCACTGTAGCCTGTTGCGACAAAATTGCATCCCTGGCACCGGTTCTTAATCCTTTACCTATTCTGTCGAGAGAACGGGCTCCAAAAATAAACGCAGGAAAAGTGAAGAGCGCCATCATTGGTTTAGAAATGGCACTTAATGCATAACCAAGTTTTACAAAGGGTAAGCGGCGCCCGATTGTATCGCTCCATTTGCCAAAATAGCCTTTACCAATGCCTGCTATCGCTTCAGCAAAACCCTCCAATACGCCTATACCCACAATCGAAAAACCAATTTGTTGAAGATACAATGGCATTACCGGGTAAAGCATCTCGCTGGCGATGTCGGTGAACAAACTCACCAGCGATAAGATCCAAACAGATCGGGTAATGATCTTTGCCATTATTGCTGTATGGACAATTTTTTTATCATTTCTTCATTTATTTGGTTACTATAGGTGCCGTAAGCACTAACCAATACACCCTTCATTTGACCGTCTTTACTTGAAACTCCAAACAAAATAGATTCGTCTGCGGGATCAGAGTTGCCCTCAAAACGATAGTTTTCAACTATTTCAAACTGAGAAGGGGAGAGGCAAACTCCTGTTTCGAAACACTTGATACTATCGAAAGCCAAATTAAAGTCAGTAATAAATCCCCGCTTTTTTAAATCAGCCAGGCCTTCTGTTAAAGTTTCGTATGCGTGCATATGTATGAATTTAGGAGAAAGATATAAATTCTAAGGCGTATTAAATCCATTGGCAGTAAATGCCCATAAATCTAAATCTATATGCCATTTTTGGCCATGGCAATAATTTTGTACATCAAAAGGTGAAAGTTTAAATAATTATTTTAAACTTTCAGTAAATATTGAAAGTTTAATTATCTTTGTAAAAATTTGTATTATGAAAGTTGTTATCGCGGGTGCTGGTTTTGCTGGTCTAAAGTTAGCCAGGAGTTTACACAATAAACCGGGTTTTGAAGTTTTGCTTATTGACCGGTTTAATTATCACCAGTTTCAGCCATTGTTTTACCAGGTTGCTACGTCTGGTTTAGATGCCAGCAATATTTCATTTCCATTGAGAAAGGCTTTTCACAAGAGTAAAAATGTTAGGATCCGGATGTCGAAAATAATGGAAGTAGTGCCCGGAGAAAACAAATTGATCACCGATCTGGAAGAAATTGAATACGATATTTTGGTTTTGGCCACCGGGGCGGATACCAATTTTTTTGGCAACAGGGAAATAATGGAAAACGCGTTTCCAATGAAATCTACCGTTGAGGCTTTGCAGTTAAGGCATAGGTTATTATTAAATTTTGAAGATGTGGTGGTGGCTACAAATCAGCAGGAAATAGACCGGTTAATGACGGTAGTGGTGGTAGGAGGTGGGCCAACCGGGGTGGAATTAAGTGGCGCCATTGCAGAAATGAAGAAATATGTGCTGCCTGGCGATTACCCCGAAATAGATTTTAATAAAATGAAGATATTTTTATTAGAGGGAAGTGACAGAACACTGGCAAGTATGAGTGAAAAATCGTCGGACCAATCGTTAACATATCTGAAAAATTTGGGAGTTACTGTAAGATTAAACACGTTTTTAAAGGAATATGACGGCAAAACGGCGGTTCTGAATAATGGCGATACCATTGAATCCGCCACCGTTATCTGGGCTGCAGGTATTAAAGGGAATGTACCAGAAGGCATTGAATCTGATTTAATTGCAAAGGGTAACCGGATAAAAGTGGATCGTCTTAATAAAGTAATAGGATCGGCTAATATTTATGCCCTGGGTGATGTTGCCTATATGGAAACTCCTTTATATCCACAGGGTCATCCGCAGGTGGCCAACGTAGCTATTAACCAGGCAAAAAATCTGGGCAACAACCTGCGATGGATGGAAATGAAATCGAACAAGCGACAATTAAAGGATTTTGAATACAGCGACAAGGGAAGTATGGCCACAGTGGGAAGAAATCTTGCGGTTGCTGATATACCAAAGCCAAAGCTTCATTTTGGCGGATTTACAGCCTGGCTCATCTGGATGGGGCTTCACCTGGTATTGATACTTGGGGTAAAAAACCGTTTACAGGTATTTATTAATTGGGTATACAATTATATAACCTACGACCAAAGTTTACGTTTGATTTTTATTGAATTTTTCAGGCCTAGAAAAGTTGATGGGGAAGGAGACCGAAAAATTGAATTTTCAGTGATGCACGAACACGATCGTCAATAAAAGTTTTGGGGTATATTACGTTCCAAAACAAATTACCTGTTTAAGAATGAATGTCTTCAAAAATTTTATCATTCCGGGCTTCAATGGAAAACCTATGTCGGCAGATATTGCTTTTCATTCGGATAACCTTCCGAAGCCATTGGTAATTTATGTTCACGGATTTAATGGGTTTAAAGACTGGGGTAATTTTAACCTGATCAACGATCAATTTGTACAGGCAGGATTTGTAATGGTTAAATTCAATTTCTCTCACAATGGCACAACGCCCGATCATCCTGAAGATTTTGTGGACCTGGAAGCGTTCGGAAATAATAATTACACCATTCAATTAGAAGAAATTACCAACGTAATTGATTGGTGTATGGATAATAAGCATCATTATACAAATGAAATTAATAAAGAGCAGATCTATTTGTTGGGGCACAGCCTGGGCGGAGGATTATCTATATTAAAATCGGCAGAAGATAGCCGGGTAAAAAAGCTGGCGACCTGGGCAGCCATTAGCGAATGTAAAACGCCCTGGGGCACCTGGCCGGAAAGTAAAATAGAAGAATGGCGGCAAAAAGGTGTTGAATTTTACACCAACGGCCGCACAAATCAGCAAATGCCCATCAACTTTCAATTGTACGAAAACTTTCGGCAAAATCACGAAAGGCTTGATATTAAACAAGCTATTCAAAGCTTAGAAATTCCAATATTATTATGTCATGGAACTTTAGATGGCTCGGTAACCGTTGACAAAGCCAAAGATTTAAAGGAATGGCAACCTAAAGCAGCATTGTTGCTGGTTGAAAGTGATCATGTATTTGGCAGAAAACATCCCTGGTTTGAAACTGATTTGCCGGAACCAATGCAAACGGTTTTAACTAAGACCATTGAGTTTTTTAAGGAATCATAGAATTTAAGTATTCGGCTTGTTTAGGGTTAACTGT
>JBBRCW010000443.1:0-4621 GCA_038204535.1 Chitinophagales bacterium
GCTAAATAATCCCATCCGTCCCTGGCATCCAATAAACGATAATGATTGTGTTCAAATTCGCCCGGAAAAAAGATAAGCATTCTACCTTTAAAATCCTTGTCACAACTTTTAAGTATTTCTGACAGCCGCACAAAGCCAAATAAGGCGGATACATCTTTGATGGCGATTAACGTATCCTCATCTTGTTCAGTTTTCTGCAACTCACTTTTTAAAAACTGAATAGCAAAGGGAATAAACTCAGCTTCCAACTGGTCAACAATGTATTCAGGGCTTTTGAAATAATCCTCCCTGTATTCATGGTTTGCCATCCACTTAGGAAAGCATAGTTTCAACGAAATACTCTTCCATTTTTTACCTGCTTTTATGGTTAACGTTTCAAAATCGTCCAAACGTAAATCCACCTTACGTTGCTCAGCAGGATCATACACCAAAAACCAGATACGTTCCTGGCCCGATAAGGCAGATGACCAGGGTTCCTTAACCACCTTTTCAAAGGCAGCAATCAGTTGGTCAATTTTTGATAGCATCAATTCCTATTTTATTTAAAAGGTTTTTGAATCCAATGGCTGTTACACTTCCCGCATATTGGTATTGCATGATATCTCTTTTGGCACACTCACCGGCCAGTTCCCGCAGCCGGATTTCGTTCAGCATTAGTGCCTTAACCCCAATACTGTTCCAAATAAAATCTCCCCGGTCGCCTTTTAAATAGGCCAATAAAAAGGCAAAACAAGCCACCTGGTAACTGATTTTAGGCTGAACTCTTATGTTTTTTACTTTCCCTTCAATGAACCCACCCTGTTTCCACGAACTGGCCAGGTTTTGGGCCATGGATTTTATGGTATTTGGTGAATACTGGTTGGGATGGTATTTTTCTATGGTTTCCTCAAATAACTCTATGCTTACCTTTTCGTCAGTTTTTGTTTGCTGCAATACCTGTATGCTTTCTGCGAACAGATCGTCGTTGTTTATAGCATAAACGAAAGCAAGCAATGGCCGTTCAATTGCGTCTGAATTTTTCCAGAAATATGAGAGAGCCAGAAAGGAAGAACCCGCCATGTCGAATTTGTACAGTTTCTGCAAATACCAAGAGGTATGTTCAACACCCGACCTTGACCGCTTGCCGGTAACATTCTGGCTGATTGATTCCAAAAAATTGTCACTTTCGAGCGAGGAAGCCATAACTTTTTCAAGTTCCGCGAACATTATCGTCCGGCCTGTATGTATCGTGTGAATTTTTCGTTTTTGCAATTTCCGTGGCTTTGAGGGCGCTAAGATATTGCTTAATAAAAATTATGAGGCATCAATATGTAACCCTTTTCAAATGAAGTTATTTTACGACTTTCAATGCCTGCAAGGCCATTTAAACCAGGTAAACAATACTATACATTTTAGCGAAAACTTTTTTTAAAATTTTTATGGTCTTTTACACCTAGCCGGTAAAATCCGGTTCAAACGGGTAGGTCGAGGAAGCGATAAGATGTTTCATATTACAAGAATACTTCAAATCTAAAATACAACCAGGCAATCCTTTAGTCCTCAAGAGAATATCAATAATAGCCAACTATAAACATAACAATTAAAATACCAACCTGGAGGTCTGCCGCGCTTGCATTCTTGGCGGAAAGTTTTGAAATTTTGCATGAAAATGTTCAAAAATGTCTTTCAAAGTTAAGAGGAAAACCTTGCTTACATCTTTTGTAAATAATAAATTCAACACACATGGCAATCTAAAAATAGAAAGCAATACCGTTTATTTGAAACCTAAACATTTTACCCTTTTTGATTTCCAGAAGTTAATAAGAGTTAAGTATAGCCTCATGAAGTTCTATTAATAGGTTTGATACTTTTGTACTCCAAAGTCCATGCTATTTTTTTTCCAATTCCCGAACCATGACATTGACAGCCATGGTATTTTATACACAACTCATAAAAGGCCTAATGTTACTGGCTAAAATGCAATAAATGAAATGCCTATATCGAAAACCAGGAAAAAAGGTAATCGACTTGAACGAGATTTTTTTTGCGTAACTCATCTCGTCATGTTTTATTTCATCTTCCCCAATATTAATGAATGAGCAATAAGTCCTTCTATACAAGGAGAAACTACTATCACTGGTTGCATTTTTCAATCCACATATGTATTTTAGTAATCTAAACTATAACCAGCACGATGGTAGCCCAGAAAAAATATAGTAAATCCATTATTAAATTCGGTTTACTACCACTTCTTTCATTTTGCAGAAGCCGTTCTGTTTGTTATGTATATAATTTTTTTGCGCGCCATTATCGCAAGATAATTTCCATGTCTTTAATTTTTTTGTGCTTCTGTTTTTGTGTAAACTCTCAAACTAAAACCACTGATAGCCTTAAAACAATGGTTCATACCTTTCAGGAAAAAATTTCTGATGGCCTTATTCAAAAATTATCGGCTGATGCAATTAATATGTTGCAAACAGGTGTTATCAACGATTCTCTTGCTACCAGCCTTTTGGAATTAGAGGATGCTTTGTTCAAAACTCAAAAAACATCTAAAAAATCACTTCTTCAATATACTTTGTCAGTAGTAAGCCTGCTAACAAAATCTGATAGCATAAATCCAAAAATCGTTGCGATTGGATTAAATAGCCTGGCGAATGCTTATACTACAATGGGCCAATACAAAAATGTCCTTCCCCTCTATTTAGAGTCTTTGGAAATAATAAAAAAACACGAAGGAATTGAAAGTGCCGATTATGCTGGAAATCTCGTCACACTTGGCATTTTGTATGAAAACCTGGGAATGTATGAGAACGCCTTTACACAATATTTGGCGGCAAATGAAATCTGCAGGAAACTTAACCAGGAAGATTTTCTCTACGCGGCTTTATTAAATAGTCTCGCTCTTTTATATGTCGCAAAGGGTAGTTATGACAAAGCTCCACCACTCTATGAACATTCTCTAGCAATTTTAAAAAAAACTAACGGTAAAAACTCACCTGATTATGGCAGTGTCCTGGGTAATAAAGCCAAATTACTAGCGAAACTTGGTCTTTATGAGGATGCGCTCCCGTTATATTTAGAGGTTATTGACATCGATAAAGCTAATTTTCCGGAAGAAAATCCCGATTGTGCTATAAACTTAAACAACCTTGCTTACCTATATGAATCGATGGGGCAATTTGAAAATGCACTACCGCTAAATTTTCATGCACTTGCAATCCTAAAAAAAGACCTTGGAAAAGATAATCCAATGTATGCGGCAAACTTAAATAACAGGGGAAGCTTGTATCAGAGTTTGGGTCAATATACTAAAGCACTTAATTGCTATAAAGAATCTTTAAATATCAGAAAAAATGTTTTAGGTCAAAAACATTCGGACTATGCACAAAGCTTAAATAACCTGGCAAGTTTGTATAAGGAAAGACATGATTATTCTAAAGCCTTGATTTATTATAGAGAAGCTGCAACTATTTTTAAGGGAATTAATTCAATCCATCCCGATTATGCGACAGCTTTAAAAAACCTGGCTGACTTATACTTCAGCATGGGGAATTTATCCCAGGCACTTCCACTTTATCTGCATTCACTCTCAATAAGAAAAAAGATCTTAGGAGAAAAACATCCGGAATATGCAAAAAGCCTGATGAGCCTTGCAATTTTTTATGAAAAATCTAAAAAATATGCCAAAGCAGAATTGTATTTTAACCACGCTATTAGTATTCAGGAAAAAGCTTTAGGTAAAAAACATGTTGAATATATTACCAGTCTCAATAGATTAGGGACACTATATGCTACTTTAAATAAGAATATAGAGGCTTCAAATCTTTTTAATAGTGCCCATAAAACTATATTGGAAAACCTATACTCAAATTTTTCTATTTTGTCTGAAGAAGAAAAAATGAATTTGCTTGCATCAAAAGCGTCGAAGTTTGATTTACTCCCGTCCCTGGTATATAGCGCAAGTTTATCCGATCCTTCAATCTTAAACCAATTGTACGAAAATGAATTGGTGTTAAAAAGTATGGTTTTGCAGGATCACCAAAACATATTAAGAAACATCCAAAGCAGTGAAGATAGCGGCACAATTAAACAATACGAGCAATGGAGAATTTTAAAAAAAGTTTACGGCAAGCAAATGTTGCTACCGATCAAGAGTCGCGTTTCTTATCTCGACAGTTTAAATGAAGCGATAATTTCTTTAGAATTATCTCTTTCAAACGGCACTTCAGTTTTCAGGAAAATAAATACGAATAGCAATCTAAGCGTTTACAATTTGTCAGAAAAACTATTAAAAGGTGAAGCAGCCATTGAATTTACAAGGTTTCAATTAAATGACGGTAATAGTAAAACTAATAATTTTGTTTATGCCGCCTTGTTACTTCTGCCAGGGTCAAATTCAGTAAAATTTATTCCCCTGGTTGAAGAAAAGAGATTACAAAGATTGTTAAGAATAAGAGGGTTTGAACATACAGATATTGCTTTTCGGGGCATTTCTAAAAGGGCCTCTGAAATTAGGTCTGATTCGCTTTATTTTTTGGTTTGGAAACCAATTGAAAAATATCTTGAAGGGATTAACACCATATATTTTTCACCAGTGGGTTTATTGAATAGAATCTCGTTTCAGGCATTGAAAGTTGAT
>JBBRCW010000444.1:0-4617 GCA_038204535.1 Chitinophagales bacterium
TATTGCCTTCTGCCTCCTGCCTCCGTCCTTCTGCCTTCTGCCTTCTGCCTTCTGCCTATCGCCTTCTGCCTATCGCCTTAATCCTATATCAAAAAATCATCCTGCACACTCCAGAATTTGGTGGCCACTACGCCGCGGTCTTTATGCACCACCTGGCCCATAAACCGAAAGTCAAACTCGTATTGTTCGCCGGTATTGGTAACGCGGCCATTTATACCGGGATGGTCTTCGCCTTTGTATATACAGCCGCCCAGCTGGTTAGGAGTGCCGTCGGCATCTTCGTACCTGTTCTTTGGCCTGCTGCTTCCGGGGCCGCTCCTATGCCCCATACGTTGAGGGGTGAGGGTGGTGTTGCCGTCCTCCCGGTAATTGGGGATGGGCTGCAATCCGCCCGGATTGCTGAATAATGGACGAAGGTTGGTCAGGGGCCCGGCAGGATCGGCTCCTGCCGGCAGCATTTCAACCCTGGCGCAAATGAATTGGCGATATTGATAATCGCCGCAATCTTCTCCGGGAGGCAGGTGAATTTCGATGGTGAAAAAGCCCTCAAAATCGGTGGTGCCGCCGGTGGTTGCCGAGCGCATTCTACCGCCAAACGGGCTCGATACCCTAAAAAGAATTACATCCTGTATAGTGGCATCGCCCTCGGCCATAATAATATCGTACGTATCTGTACCGAGTTTGCCATCCACGACTAACCCATTGGTTTCCTGGTACTGCGCCACGGCAAGCACCAATTCGCGGTCCACATTATGCCCGGCAGATAAACCAAATTTTAACCGCAGCGAGGTAATACTTTCGCGGCTATACGAATTACGCATATACCTGGTGGCACTGGTTACTTCGGCAGGAGTCAGCAGTTCCTCTTCCGGTGCTTCGGCCACGGCTGCAGATTCTTCTTCGGCACCCGGACCCTGGCCAAAGAATTTGGTTTGCTGTTTCAGTGGTACAGTTGCGGATTGTTCGTTTTCCTTTTGTGAATAGCGTGACATGTGAAAAATCAGTTTAGGAAGTCCATTAAATAATGCATTAACACTTTAGCCTTTTCAAACATAACCACTCATACAAAATAGAAAATAATCGTCATAAGTAAAAGAGAAATGAAAATTGAATGTCAGATTGTTGTTCAGGTTCCTACTTAATAGAGCGAAAAACGATAGACATAAGTTTTTAAGCACGAGGCGTTCCGATGGAACGCACTCAACAATTTGAAGGCGATATTTTCTACCAACCAGTCGTCCCCAATGGGACGATTCGGCGATTCCCATCTCACTTTAGAAACTGAACCCGAACCGTAGTAACGTAATGCCGATCAAATATTAAAGATAAAATTGTCATGGTCTTTCATGTTCCATCGGAACATTTGGTTGGAAGAAAAAATTGGCGGTTATGTATTGTCGTTCCATAGGAACGAATGGTGCAATGGAACTATTAGCAGCGGAGTAATAAGCATAACAGTTAAGTTCCGGAATCTCCTGGATACCATTCTGCAATTTCCAGGGGATGCTGAAATAAATTCAGCATGACGGCTCGCACTTAACAATGAATAACGAATAGTGATTAATAAATCAATGTTGATTACATCAGAGAGGCGTTATTGTAAACTTGACCTGGATCCCCTGGATAGCATTCTGCAATTTCCAGGAGATGCTGAAATAAATTCAGCATGACGGCTTACTCTGAATAGTGAACAATAAATCAACTTATTATTTCCAGGAGATGCTGAAATAAATTCAGCATGACGTCATGTTGACGGGTTCGTTACGGTATCAAGGCAGCTAACCCGGTGGGATTGCCCAGTAATTGTAAATAGGTTGCCCGTGTCATTACTTCTGTGGTGCCGCCCAAAGCTCTTCTAAAAGATCTGCCCGATACAACCGGGAAAGCGAGGGCCAGCGCATTTACATCATCTGAACCATGCGAGGCTATCAGCTCTTCGTAGGTTTGCGGCGGACTGTGACGGCTGGTATAAAACGGAAATGCCGCAGCATCATCCGCAATAAAAATATCCCTCAAAAGATTGCTCAATACAATTCGCTGGGCAGCTGTTATGGCTGCATTTTCAAACTGACTGGTGGCACTATTCAGTAAAAAAGACCTGTCGTCGGATTGCACAAATTGGCCTGAACTGGTAAAACCGGTTAAGGTACTAAGCGTAAACAATCCCTGATCGGCATAAACCCGGCTGCGTAATATTGAATCCGTTGCCAAATATATCCGGTCGTTTTGCGGTTCAAAAAATACCCATGAATTAATATTCGACGCATCCGCATCAACCAACACAGCATTAAAAGCATGACCAGGCACTGTAGCAATTCTAATAGGTATTCTAAATTTTACCGGCACAGTGCCTATAATAATGTTGGCCTGTGCCTGCAGGTTGGTAGTTGCCTCAGACGAAAGCCTTCCGGAGGCCGTGTACCGTGCGTACATCTGGCTTGCATAACCCTGGCAGGCATTCGTAAACCGGTCCACCGATGAAGCTGTCGCACTGCATGTTTCACCGGCATTGGTATCTGCGGCAGTAGATGGCACGCAATTCGTTTCGTCGAAAGCTAAAATAAACCGCAGAAAATTTATTTTCGAAGCTACTGATGTCAGCACATCCCAAATTGAATTTGCATCGGGCCAGTGCTGCACGGCATCGGTATAAGCCGTACTTGTATGGGCTTCGGTGTTCAATATTTGCGTGGGTGTGGGTGTAGCTGGGGGCGTTGCTGAGGGTGCAGCGGAATGTGTGTCTTGTTTTTGAATGACAGCTTTGGGCTGCAGTTTATTTTGCTGCTGCACCACATGCGTTAATTCATGCGCCAGCAACTTCTTACCAGTATCGGTTTCAGGCTGGTATTGACCCGCACCAAAAGCGATATGGTTTTGATGGGTATATGCCAATGCATTGATACTGGCTGCGGATTGATGTGCTGTTGCATCGTTGTGAATCTGCACATTACTGAAATCGTTGCCAAAACTTTGTTCCATAAATTCTTTTGCCTGGCCATTCAGAGGATGCCCCACCGATTGTAAAGTTTGGTCAACGGCCGACGATATTGGTAAGGCAGGTCCGCTTTCTTTCTTTTGAATTTGCTTTTCGGCTTCTTCGCATTCGGCGCACTTTCTAAAAATAACCGTTTCAGGATCTATATCGGATTGCTCATTTTCTTTTCGCTGCACTTTTGCTTCTTCTTCGCAGGCAGCACATTTAAGTTGCAAAGGTTCTGCATCTGCCATACGCATTACGCGGTCGGCCATGGCATCTGCTTCCTGCTCATATTCGTCGCCCGGCTCGTTTACCGCCAGCTTGGGCTGCAGGCCTGCCAAAGTTGTCTGGCCCAAAAAATAAGCAGCTCTAAAACGATCATCGCCCACAATGCCCCTGATGCCGTTTGCGTACCGGCCATCATCCCCGTAGTCGGTTGTTGCCGCAGGTATGGTTATACCGCTACAAACTCCCGCAGTAAGCCCACCTTCGAACCCAGCCCTGAAAGCCGGATTGGCGATTGCCCTGCTGCGAATTTCGTTATACAGCTGATCGCCGAGTACTTCGGTAAAGCCTTCTGTAATTATTCTCCGGCCCCTGTTCAGCGCGTAAAAATTGGAATGCACATATGGATGCACGATCTCGTGGCAAAGGGTATTGACGATTCGCCAGCGGGACTCGCATTCGTTTTGGTTCGAAAAAAATTGCAGGTTGATGACCGTATCGGCAGAGGTATTTCCGTGTCCGGTAAAACTCTGCCACGACATGATGGCCGCCAACTGGCTTTGCACAGTAGTATTGGTCATTAACTGATCGATGATGTCGTTAAAAACAACCTTATCCGCATCGCAGCGGCTATCGTAATGTACCCTGCCAAAGAGCCCGCTATCGGTAGCTTTGCCCCTGGCCCTGTTAGATAAGAAGGCGCGCAAAGTATCGGCGGGTATAGCATTGGGCGCGGTGCTTGAAGAAAGGTGACTGGCGTAACGCCATGTTTGTAAAAAGGTTCTGCTGCTGCTGTTGCCGATATACGGTGCAAAAAACCGCAGCGCGTGCCGCTGCACCAAATCGGCTATGGGCACAATGTCGGTGATGTTTTGCGATTGAATGCCCCTGCCGTTTAAAGCGGAAACCTGGCTTTGCAGGTATGTATTCATTAACGGCGGAAGGTCGGCGCGTAAATCAGTTTCGTTTAAAACATCGGAGCCGGTACGTACGGGGCACGTTGATCCACCAGAACTTCGTGTACCCGACGTGGCGTTGTTAATCGCGAAATTCAACAGCCGCTGGTCGTCTGCCGAAGGCGCTGCAAGCCCTGCTGTCAATGCTTTTTCGAACCAGCCGCTCACCCGCAATACTTCATTTTCATATTTGAAATAACCAGGACCCGGCGGTGTTCCATCTAACGGGCGATTAATTGAATTGGGTACATAATCGATCAGCCGCTGTACGGCCTGCACCTTATTAAGCGATGCTATCGGATTATCGGTCAACAGATCAATGGCATAAAGCAACCAGCGTTTCTGGCTATTGGTTAAAACGGTTACCGCCGAAAGTATCGGGGTAGCAGGCCGGCCTGTAAAACCGGTGTACCGGCTTTCTATTTCGGTATCGTATTCCAGTATATTGTCGTGAAAGAC
>JBBRCW010000445.1:0-4587 GCA_038204535.1 Chitinophagales bacterium
AGTTGTGCCATTAAAAAGGCCGGCCAAAACCAATAAGTTCACACTCATCCTCACCGTCGTCAACAAATAAATCAGGTGCATCCTACGCCATAATTTTTATTTTGATGTGTCATGATTCTTTCACTGGTAAAACAATTGTGAAGGTAGCTCCTTCACCTTCCTTTCCTTCCGCCATCAATGTTCCTCCATGCCGTTCTGCAATTTTTTTACAAAGCGCCAGCCCAAGCCCAGTTCCTTCATATTGATCTCTTGAGTTAAGGCGGGAAAAGCTTTTAAAAATTGTATCCGCCTGGCCCTGGTCAAATCCAATACCGTTGTCCCTAACCCTTATTTGCAGGAACTCTTCAACAGGCCCGCCGTCGTCTCCCCTGTTCAGCCCTTTTACTTTTTCTGAAACGATTTGTATCAAAGGCTTTATATCGGTTTTTGAAAATTTAAGCGCGTTGTTTACCAGGTTATAAAATAATTGGTGCAGCAAAACCGGTGATCCTTCAATAACCGGCAAATGCTCTTTATAAATGACCGCCTGCTTTTGTTGTATCACTACTTCAAGGTCGGTTTCCACATAGCGCATCGTCTCATTTAAATCTACTTTTTCCACCGCAAATTCACCTGTGCCTACCGAAGAATAAAGCAACACGCCGTCAATCATGCTGTACATCCGTTTAGAGGCGCTTTCAATTTTGGCGATATAGTTTTTGGCTTTTTCGGGCAGATCTCCTTCAAATTCAATTTTCAGACGGTTGCCAAAAGTCATTATTTTTCGCACGGGTTCTTTCAAGTCATGGCTCGCAACGTGGGCAAACTGCTGCAGGTCTTCGTTGGAACGCTCCAGTTCTTTTGTGCGTTCGGCCACCAGCTTTTCCAGGTTTTCGGTAATTGTTTTCTGATCGTGAATATCTGTACAAGTGCCAAACCATTTTGTGATAGTGCCGCTACCATCACGGATAGGCACTGCTTTCCCTAAAAACCATCGGTAGTTTCCGGTTGTGCGTTCTTTGAAACGGTATTCTATCTGGTAAGGTTTTCCTGTTTTTACGGAGGCATACCAGGTTGCAATACAAATTTCTACATCATCAGGATGAAGAATAGGTGTCCAGCTTTGATCTCCGTAACCCTCTTCAAAGCCTGTGTAATTGTACCAACGTTTGTTATAATAATCAATAAAGCCATCGGGTCTCGACGTCCAGATAATTTGGGGCACCAGGTCGGCCAGTTGTCGAAAATTTTCTTCACTTTCGCGAATAGCTTGTTCCGAATTTTTTTGCAAAGTAATATCCGTAGTGGTCACTAAAACCATTGACACCTTTCCCTCTGTGGTAAGCAGCGGCGCTCCCTGGATGTAATACCAGCTACTTTCCATGGTATCCCTGTTAATTTGTTGCATTACTGCCTGCGAAGCAAGGCCAGTAGTAAGACTTATAAAGGCCGGCGAATTTTGGGCTGCGAAATAATTGCCATGTTCATCAAAACGTTCAAAAAGGTCATCTGCTTTTTTTAGTAAGGATGGTAAATCTTTTATGTCCAAAAGATCTTGCGGCACAAAATTTCCATAAACGGAGGCGCCTTTTTCGTTTACATAAATCATTTCCCCTTTTTCATTAATGAGGTAGACGCCAGCGGGTATATTTTTAAATGTAAGCTCTAGTTGTTCTTTCGTATTTATTAAATCCTGTTCAATTTTTTTTCTGTCGGTAATATCTTTAAAAGTCCAGCTCCATGCGTAGTAGGTGCCATCTTCTCCAATAACCGGGTAGCCGTTTCGCTCCACTATTTTACCATCTTTATATTCCAGTTCATCAAGGCTTGTCTCTGTTGGGTTGTCGTACAGATATTTTACCTTGTCGATAAATTGTTGCGGGTACACCAGTTGCGACATGGCAAATGATAGTGCTGCTTCATCATCTTTTGCATCTGCAATCTTTTGCGGCATGTTCCAAATTTCAATAAATCGTTGGTTATAAGAAATGATTTTGCCTTTTGCATCCACCAGCAAAATTCCATCAACACTTGCATGGATATGCGCTTCTAATAAGGCAGTGCGATAAGCAAGCATTTCTTTGGCAAATTTTTCTTCGGTAACGTCTCGTTGCACACAAACAAACAGGGGGGCATTATCAATGTGCAATTGGGTGATAAATGAAAATGTATAAAACGAAGTGCCATCTTTTTTGCGGTTATGCCACTCACCACTCCAAAAACCTTTTTGTTTTAATTCAGTAATTACATTGCTTACAATGCTTTCATTCTCTTCCGGCGAATAATCATTTTGCAGGGTTACATGTTTGCCAATAAGTTCTCCTTCTTCGTAACCAAACATTTTATCTTCTGCTGCATTGGTGAGGAGAATAATGCCAGTTTCATCTGATACAGAAACACCTTCATCCATACGTTCAAGCACCAGTGATTGCAATTGAAGGGAACGAAGTATTTCTTTTTGCTTTGTTATATCCTGCGTTACACCAGTAAACCGTACCGGTTTTCCTTCTTCGTCAAAATTTATTTTTCCTTTCGATTTGATCCATCTCAGCTTACCATCGGTTATTCCGATGGTGCGGTATTCATTTTCATAAAAGCCACCATTTTTTGGATCCATTGCTTTTTCAGTTACGGCCTGAGACCGTTCTATATCATCGGGATGCAAACTATTTAAATAGGTATCAAAATTTACAGAGGCGTCTTCAGGAAGCCCAAAAAATTCTTTATTCTTTTTTGACCAGGTCACCTCTCTCGTTTGCGGATAATAATCATACATTCCAAATTCCCCGCTCTCTAAGGCTATGCGAAGCTGTTCTTCACTTTCTTCAATTATTTTGCTGGCAATTACCTGTTCTGTTATTTCGGTAGCTACAGCTACAATACCTGATATTTTTCCATCTGCTTCGTACAACGGCTCATAAACAAAGTTCAAAAATGCCCTTTCAAGCTTTCCTTTCCTGATAAGGTCAACAGGCAGTTCGTTTGCAATAAATGGTATGCCTGTTTTATAAACATTATTCAGCCGATCTTCAAATCCTTGCCCTGCAGCATCGGGCATGGCTTCAAATACGGGCTTGTTCATCATTTGCTCCGAAGTTTTGCCCCAGATCTCCAGTACTCTTTCGTTGGCAACTTCTACAATATAAGTTGGGCCACGCAACACACACATTGCCACCGGAGCCTGTGTAATTATATTCTGTAATTGTTGCTGAAATTGTTTTCTTGTGTTACTGGTCTTCAATTGGGAAGCCACTCTTGCCAATAATTCCTTTGCTGAAAACGGTTTTATCAAATAATCATCAGCTCCCGTGTCATAGCCTTCAATTTTTGATTCTTCACCGGCACGGGCAGATAATAAAATAACCGGAATGTTTTGTGTTTGAATATTTTCTTTTATGGCTTTCAGTAATTGAATACCGTCCATGACAGGCATCATAATATCACTTACTATCAACTGAGGGGCGTGTTCTTTTACCTGGTGTAAAGCATCCAATCCATTGTTGGCTGTGATAACATTATATCGCTTTTGTAAAAGGCTTTTCATGTATGCCCTCATGTCGGCATTGTCATCTACTACTAAAACGGTAGCTGCGTCTGCGTTTGCTTGCAAAGATTCCTTTCCGTTACCGGTAAGAACGCTATACTCAATAAACGTTTTTGCCTCATATATAAAAGCATCACTAAGTGAAGCCGTAAAATCCAGCTCTTTTTCAAATACATGCTCTGTTGGTAAATGTGCCTTGCCTATTGGAATGGAAACAGTAAACACCGATCCTTCTGCCTCTACACTTTCAACCTTAATTTCGCCACCATGCAATTTTACCAACTCACTTACCAACGATAAACCAATCCCTGTTCCTTCATAGGTTCGGCCCACCACATTTTGTACACGGTGAAAACGCTGGAACATTTTAGGCAATTCAGCCTCCGGAATGCCGACACCGGTATCTGCGACTTTCAATAAAACATGGTTGTTCTCGGTAGTCAATGAAAGTGATATGCTTCCTTTTAGCGTATTTTTAAAAGCATTTGAAAGAAGATTGAGTACAATCTTTTCCCACATTTCTTTGTCAATATAAACGGGCTGAACGACTGTATCTGATTTTACCTGATAGGTCAATCCTGCATTTTCTACTACTGAACGAAAATTGCTCGCTAATTCCGTTGTATATTTTGCTACATCAATTAATTGGTATTGTGCCTGTGCTCTTCCTGCTTCAATGCGGCTAAAATCAAGAAGATTGTTTACCAGGCGAAGCAAGCGCATGGCATTGCGGTGAGATGTTTCAATTGCCTCTGTAACAGATACTGCAATATCACCTTTAGGCCTACTAAGCAATTGTTCCAAAGGTCCGAGCACTAGCGTAAGCGGTGTGCGAAACTCATGGCTAATATTGGAGAAGAAAACAATTTTTGCTTTATCTATTTCGGCAAGTGCTTCAGCCTTTTTCCGCTCTTCATCGTATACTCTTGCTTTCGCTAATTCATTGGTAATAGATGCTGTTAAAAGGTCATAAAACAATAGGTACTTTTCGTCGAGGCCTCGCCTGGAACTGACACCCGCTACCAGTACATAATTGTTATGATCCGCACCATGAAGGGTTACAG
>JBBRCW010000446.1:0-4582 GCA_038204535.1 Chitinophagales bacterium
CGAGTTGTTCGGCATTCAATCGTACCTGGTCAAAGGCGTTCGGCAAAGCTCCAAAAAATCCCCGGGTAAAGCTATTTATTTTCAACCGGCCGCTATGCTCGATATGGTGGTTTATCACAATCAATTAAAGAACCTGAATTTTATAAAAGAATATCAGTGGAGTTATTTGTACGATAAGGTTTTATTTGACGTGGTAAGAAATACGGTGGCCATGTACGTGGTTGAAATGCTGCAGCATAGCCTTAAACAACCGGAGGCAAGCGCCGAGCTTTTTTACCTGGCAGAAGATACTTTAAAGCAATTAGACAAAGGCGGCAACATCCTCACCGCCAACCTGCCACTTTATTTTGCCTTACATCTTGGTGCCGAACTGGGATTTAGAATTCAGGGCGAATACAGTGCAAACACCCCGGTTTGCGATCTGCAGGAAGGGATGTTTACAAGCGACAGGCCCAATCATTCGTGGTACCTGGATGGGGGGCAGGCAAAAATTACCTCTCAACTGCTTGCCCTAAATTTTTATAGCGACCTGGAGGAGATTCACTTATCAAAAAATACCCGCAGGCAATTGCTGGCATCGTACCAGCAATACATCGCATTGCATGTAAGCGATTTTGGTGAGATCAAAAGCCTGCCAATTCTTCACCAAATTTTAAGTTGACATCTTATTGTAATTTTAAAGAAACAATTTTTATTTGGAGATGCTCGAAAAAATTCCTAAAACCGCTTTGGATGTTTTTCGGTTATTACCGGAGGGAACGCTGTGCGATGTAATAGATAACGTTCTTTATATGTCAACAGTTCCCAAATATACCCATCAGCGATTGCTCTTACATTTGGCTAAAAAAATCAGCCAGCATATTGAAAAATCCCAGGCAGGCGAAGTTTTTATTTCTCCTGTCGATGTCTATCTTGATGAATTTCTGTCGGCTGTACAACCAGATTTAATCTATGTTTCCGATGAAAGTAAAGACATCATAAAAGATGACGGGTATTTTCATGGTGCCCCGGATTTGGTAATAGAAGTGCTTTCAAACGACCGAAAAAGGGATACCGTGTTAAAAAAAGACTTGTACGAAAAGGCTGGTGTAAAAGAGTATCACATAACCGATCCTGACAGCCGCATGATCCAGTCCTTCATTCTTGAAAATGGCAATTATGTAAAAAAATATGAGAACCATGGCGTCTTTAAGTCTGATCTGTTAGGGCTGGAATTTTCTTTCTAAATGAGCCGTCGAACAGTCGACAGGTCCTCACTTACGACCACCACTCCAGGTCTTTTCCCTTTTCCAAAACTTCCCAGGTTGTCGTCCATTCCCAATGCTTTGGCGCCATTTAATGTTGCCCATTGCAACAGGTTTTCAAGGGGTATTTTGTCAAAGTTTTTATGAATAGTAGATAACTCGCCCACGATATTAAGCGAATGGTTACTGGCCAGGCTATCGGTTCCAATTACAATGTTGTTCCCGGCTTTCAAAAGCGCTTCAACCGGCGGAAGCCTGTCTTCTATATAAATATTTGCATTGGCACACAGGCACCACCACAATGCCTGGTTGTTAATTTTGGCCTCATGGTTGGCGAAAATGATGTCTTCGGGTTGTGTACATGTATTATGAACCAATAAAACCGTGGCAGCTTTTTTCAGTCTATTAAAAGTTGTTTTCAGGCTGCTTCTTCCGCTTTTCAGATAATGGCTGTTGTCAATTTTCATTAGTTCGTACATTCTTACAAGATCCCCGGTGCCATTAATAAAAAACTCATCCTCAAAGGCGGTTTCCTGGTTATGAATAGTTGCTATCTTATTTTGAAAGTAAGGGGTTATTTTTTGCCAGAGCGCTTCTGAAACCGAATATGGCGCATGCGGCACCATTGAATTGAAAGGCAGTTTGTCAGCAAACTGGTCGTAATACATTTTACTGAGGTTAAACCGGTCGTTGGCAACGCCGGGCAGCCAGCCGCTGGCTTCAATAAAATTATAGTAGGTCAGCTTGCCGTTTTGTTTTTGTGATAAGGTGAGGTTATTATTACAAATATCACCAACCGCTGCAATGCCATTCTGAAGCATTTCATCTTCGGCGTTTTTAATAGACGGCATCATTTCATCTTCGGCAAAATGGCGCTGCGATACTACTTTAAAAACGAAATCTATCAGACCGGTTTTTTCGGGTATAAGCCCCTTCATATGGCTGAGTTCAAGGTGGCAGTGGCAGTTAACAAAGCCGGGTGTAAGTATCCCCCTTACTTTTTCAATACCATCGCCGGCATCGGTTATATTTTTAATGTCAATTACTGTTCCTCTTCCGTCGCATATCAAAACGTTCTCACCCTGCAGCATTTCGGATCCTGTAAAAATCTGGTCTGCCTGAAATTTAATTAGCTTCATTTATTACGTAGTTGATATAGTCTTTCAAAGGTGGCGCAATGCAAAGGAAAGACTTAACTTTGCAGCCATTATTTTTTAGCATCAACTATTTAAAAAATTGAATAACGATGCTGAACAAATGCCTAATTAAAATACATAATCTGTGATTGATAAACTGGAAGCTATTAAAGGGCGATTTGAGCAGGTGGGTGTCGCGTTAACCAACCCGGAGATCATTAGTAAACAAAAGGAGTTTCAGCAACTAAGTAAGGAATACCGAAACCTCGAAAAGATTGTTGAGCCTTTTGAGGAATACAAGAAGGTTTTGCACGATTATGAGTTTAGCAAGAATGCCCTCAACAGTACGGATGAAGATTTGCGTGAACTGGCAAAGATGGAATTGCCCGAACTGGAAGAGAAAAGGGAGGCGCTGGAAAAACAACTGACAAAATTATTGATACCTAAAGATCCGCAGGATGATAAAAATGCCATTTTGGAGTTAAGGGCTGGAACGGGCGGGGACGAGGCCAGTTTATTTGTAGGCAACCTGTTAAATATGTACCTGCGGTACTGCAGCAAACGTGGCTGGAAGGCTTCTATTATCAGCGAGAGTGAAGGTACCGTGGGTGGTTATAAAGAAGTATTGGTAGAGGTGCAGGGCGAAGATGTGTATGGTACGCTCAAATTTGAAAGTGGTGTTCACCGGGTGCAACGGGTGCCAAATACCGAAACCCAGGGCAGGGTGCATACGTCGGCGGCCACTGTTGCCGTAATGCCCGAAGCCGAAGAAATTGATTTTGAATTAAATCCTGCAGACGTAAAAATGGAAACCGCACGAAGTGGTGGTGCGGGTGGCCAAAACGTAAATAAAGTAGAAACCAAAGTTTTGCTGACACACATACCCACCGGTACTGTTGTGGTTTGCCAAACAGAACGGAGCCAGCTAGGTAACCGCGAAAAGGCAATGACCATGTTGCGTTCAAGGTTGTATGAAGAACAGGTACGTAAACAGGAAGACGAAATTAGCCGGCACAGGAAAACATTGGTAAGCACAGGCGACAGAAGTGCCAAAATCAGAACTTATAACTGGCCCCAGGGAAGGGTAACTGATCACCGGATTGGCCTTACCTCTTATAATCTGGATGCGGTAGTCAATGGGGAGATCGATGAATTTGTTGAACAATTACAGATGGCGGAGAATGCCGAAAAAATGACCAGCCAGGTGAACTAATCATTATTTATTGGTTTATTAGACTGCAAATAATACAATTTGCCGATAAGAAAACTATCTTAGAGAATATTAAATCTTTAAAAAACTATTTATCATGTTAGATCAACTTACCTCCCTGGTTAAGGAATATGCTGGAGATGCAATTATTAACAACCCCGCTATCCCCAACGAACGCAACGATGAAGCAGTCGGGCTCGCCTCAACTTCAATTTTAGATGGTTTAAAAAATGCTGTAAGCAATGGAAATATAGGCGATATCAAAAACATGTTTAGTGGGGGCGCACAAAATGCAGTTGATTCACCCATTACCCAGGGCATCAAAAGCAATTTTATGGATGGACTGATGAAAAAATTTGGATTAGATTCAGGTAAAGCCGGGCTGATCGCAAGTTCTTTGATACCTATAATAATGGCAAAATTTGTAAATAAGACAAACGATCCTGGCGATAGCAGTTTTGATCTTTCAAGTATTATTGGCAGCCTGACCGGTGGAAATATAGGCGATATGTTAGGGAAATTAACCGGTGGTGGAGATGATAAAGGCGGCGGTTTAATGGATAAGGTGAAAGGCCTCTTCAATTAAATTGGGGTATTATAAATTTTATTCAAAAAAGCGGGGAATTTTTTCTTCGCTTTTTTTATCCCTAAAAATAATTTCCCGAAAAGAGCCGACCATATTTTTTGCCTAAATGAAAATCTCAGGTTCTTTTTTACAAATTTCCATTTTCCTCTGTTTATCCGATGGTATGCGAGATCAATATTTAAGATGACTATTAACCCTCACAAATCTTAAAATTTGTCAACATATATCATTTTAGAAATTACCTGGTTAGTAATCATTATTTTTTAAAAAAATGCACTAAGCAGCATTTTTCCACTGTAAAGCATCTTACAAACATTCACTTGGTGTTTAAAACAGGCTTTCTATGAAAATAACTATGTTGCTGCTTTTGACAGGTTTCGTTTTTTCTACAGGTGCATATTGACAG
>JBBRCW010000447.1:0-4575 GCA_038204535.1 Chitinophagales bacterium
AGCACCTATATTGTACGCTACAGAAGATCCGGGAGTAACGGTAATGTAGCCGCAGATATAGCCTCCGCCACCACCACCTCCAACACACGAGCCGCCACCGCCGCCGCCCCAGGCCTCAATCATTATTTTTGTAACACCTGCAGGTACGGTCCAGGTCCCCGCAATAGTTGATGTAAATGTTTCATGATTTTCATATTGGTTAATGTTTGCCCACTGCATAACCCCCGAATTATCGGTGCGCAGCATGTTATTGGATCCCGGTTCCATACCATTGGTACGCAGAGTACCAGTAAGGTTTATATCACCTTGTACATCCAGTTGGTGTTGGGGATTGGCAGTGCCTACACCAACATTTTGTGACATTAAACTATTGCAAATTAAAATTGCTGAAATTAAAATTAGCGCTTTCATAACTGAAGTTTATGGTTTTCTAAAGATAAAAAAAGAAATAGGATTGTGTTTAGAAAGTAAAATAAGCAACTGGTATCTTTTACTAACCATTGTGCCTCTTGCTTATGCCTTTGCCAGTGCCGGGGATAGTTAAGTCGGGCAGTAGAACGGCCTTGGCGTTGTAAATTTCAACTGTTGCATGAGCCCATGCTTACTACCCTTCTGTTGTTGGCGGCAATACCAAAAATGGGTGCCGTACAAACCTGTTTATTTAGTGAAGCTCCAGTTGTTCCCGTCGCTTCGCATTGGGCGTCAACTTAATTTTTTTTTTTTTGAACGAACAGCAGGTCTTTATTCTGCTCCGGTTGTGTCACACCCTTGTGCCGCATCTATTCATGGCAACTTTTTCGACCAAATTTCCCGTAGATCAATTTATTTCGATTATTAATTTTTATTACGAATCATTCGTGTCAAACCATTGCCTGGTACAGGTTTTATCGAAATTATTGAATTCTAAAGTTGACGCCGATGCGCCGCTAAGGCGTACAAGGTGTTCCGAAGTATCAATACTTAAACACAAAATGATATACTTCATACCACCTGCTTTGCAAAAGTAAAAGAAACGCCGGACAGCCAAAATAGAACAAGGCTGTTTATGGCATTGCTGAAGCACTAAAACATGAAGCAAACCAATCGTCATAATCGTTGCAACAGGACAACGTTTATATCCGCTCCATCTTTTTATAGTCTTTTATCCTTTTCCGCTTCCACGCCACATTCCTTTAAAAACTATATGAAGTTACCAAGCTCATTTGACCAGTCAATGGCGAATGCGGACAACCTGCGACCTCTTTCGCAAAATTTAAAACTTGCAAGCCTGCGCTACGGTTGCGGGAGACAACACCTGCAACGGCTTTAATATTTTGAATAAACTATTTACCATTCTCATTACCTATGAAGAATAGACGGGCAGTGTTTATTCGTTAATAAGATAGCCCGATAAATTGCCGCTGGTGTAAAAGGTTCCATTTGTTGTCTGTCCGTTAAAGATTCGAAATATACCAAGGTTGTCACCTGCAACCAGGTAAATATCGTAGTTGAATTTTTTGCTGGTAACTATAAGATGGATAAACGGAAATATAGTTCGTTTTGGGAGTAAGTTCTGCGGCAACGGCAATATTGTAGCTGTCGCCGTTGTCCAGAAAAACACTTACTTCTGGTGCCTGTGCCTGTGTATAATTGGTTGAATAACCAACCCTAAATTTAAAAAAGCCATCAAAATGGTACAACCCGGTTCTGTGAATTGAGATGTTGTTGGCATTAATAGTAATGTCTGTAGGGTTTAAATTGTACCGTGTAGTATAAGTCAAAGGGGTGCCATTTCCTGTAGCAGAAAAATAGGTTGCAAAGCGCGTATTGTTATTAAAGGATGCATTTTTCCATTGCGGATTGCCGCTGCCGTTAGAGGTGAGTACCTGGCCCGCAGAACCCGGATCGCCATTAAGTTTTAATGTTCCGCCAACCGTAACCGGCCCCGAAAAAGTGGTGCCTCCTTCGGCAAAGAAATAAACAGCGCGATTGGTGGCATTTGATCCTCCGCCTACTATTGCCAGGGCGTTTGTACCAAAAGCGTTGTAACCAATTTTGCCTGCATTAATTTCTTTACCTGCTATACCCGCGCCAAACTCAAGCAGGCTTGCACCTTCCAGTTTCATATTGCCATTCACATGCAGTTTGGCGGTTGGTGTAGTGGTACCAATGCCTACATTTTGGGCCGATGTAAGTAACGAAATAAGTGTTGCTGCAATTACCAGAATCGATTTCATAATTAGTAGTTTAGATTGATGAAATTACCCTGTTTTTGCCACCAATCATCCATCTGTCGAAATGAGGGAAAAAGGGACTGGGATTACTTTTTATAACCACCTGCAATGCTTGCAGGGCATGAAAATGAATGGTAGCCCCATTTTGGAAAAGGGTTGGAATAAGTAAACTTCTGTCGAGTTCAATCTTTCTTCAGCCACTGGCAATGCTTAGCGACGCCTTTGCGATAAACAATACCTGAACCTGATGGCAAAAAATTCATGAACTTCAAATCGCACTAAGGCATCGGTCGTTGGTGAACACATCCCATCCCGGCACAAATACTTCCTTTCATTTATGATTTCAAGAATAAGTGTAGACTATGGGTTGAGTACAGTGTAGGTATATTGTCACTGCCATTCAATTGGTTGTCTGATCTATCTTATAGCCCTGGTCAGCGTTCCCCGCCGCCGCGCCGTTGCATAATTGTTCCCGATTTTCGGGACAATAGTAGCGAGGGCACAGATGAGCAACGCACCGGTAATGAACCATCAACCCTACAGTCGTTGGTGACAACACCGACGACGGCACAAAATATTATCCTTCCATTCAGCCACTTGTTTAAACGATGCGCCACCTATTGCCCGGATTGTCGGCATTACGCCTTATTACTGAATTTATAAAGGGCGATAACGCCTGGTTAGAAGAGTGTCTTTCCCACCTTTTCCGAAGCAGGTAAATACATAGGCAGTGCCGCCGATCCGTACCAGCCATAAATGTCGGAATCTAAAACCCTTGAATGTATGGCAGGGTCTGTATCCAGCAAAGCCTGAGCGGCTTCTTTGGTGTTTACATCTAATATAAAAATTCCCCGGTATTGCTGATCGTTTTTTTGCAGCGGCCCCGCTACTATCAGTTTTCCTTCTTTCACCAGGCGGTTAATATTTTGCATGTGACCTTTAAAAACACTGTCGGTTACAGCTTTATCGGCTGTTTTATTTGCGCCCGATTTTAAGATCACCAGCATGTACATTTTCATACCATAATCATCAGCGCCCAGGGAATCTGCCAGAACTTTATCGTATAAGAGATTTGAGCTTTGGGCAAATAATGATTGCCTGTCAATCACCAGAAAAATTATAGCGAAAATAAATAAGCGGTTTAAGGCAAGGCGCAAAATCATAGTAAGTATTTTAAGGTGTCAAAGATTTGAGATGAAACTAATGAAGCCGGTATTAAAAATAGTCAAATAACCGAAATGGTTTTTATTGTTCCGGTAACAGGTTGTTACATCAGGCAAGCGGCAAAACAGGTTTCGCTGACTTCTTAAAAGAGCGACTTGCTATATTAATGTCTGGGCAAACAGACAAAGTCCGTCTGTCTGTAATTTCAGATAGCCTCTGCCAGTTATTGAATGTAAAACCGGCAACGCTTTATTGAAGCCGTAATAATACAAAAAGAAGGCTTTAAAAATCGCCTAAGCGAACATCACTCTCCGATACGATCCGAATAAAAGAGAATGTTTCATTATTTTTGAGACAGCCTCTTCCTGTTTTATTAGGCTCCGATCTCCATACACTTTTAAAAGCGATCATGCAGTCTCAATTGCCTCTAAAATTTTGCGGGGTTTCTGCTGTAAGATTTTATCGCAGTCTTCTGCTGTTATATCTTTTTTGCGGCTTCTTTCACGCTTTGTTTCAGCAGTCTTTTATCCACCTCGTTGGTCAGCCATTTTGCCCCCGCTACACCCACAAGAAAAGCACCCGCGAGGGCTCCAAAAGTCAGGCTGATTTCCTGGCGCGTACTTGCTTCCGCTTTTGCTAATTCTATAGATGCACCAGACCCATAAAAGGACCATGAACTAAAGGCCGATAACGCACCAATTAAGTATGTTTGTGAGAAAACCAGGACATAGAATACCGGTTTTTAAACGCGGCAGAATGAAGCCATTATCACTGATCAATGCGTTTACTACTCCGCCCACTGCACCGGCACTGGTAATTAAGAGCGCGCAAATCCACGGGTTCATAATTAAATTTTTTAGTATGATTAGTTGTTAGAAAAATAAGGATTATTTTTTGAGATAATGCAGCTTTCTCTTTATTTATTTTATTATAGGCAGATGATCTAAAAAGGTGCAGGCTGCAGATTGGAGAGAAAACCAACTATCATCCTCTTCATGCACATCGCCTTCCACCACACCGATTAACGAAAGCGCTCTACCCAATATCTTTTTTGCATCACGTTTTCCTGCAATCCTTCACGTTTGGCATCTTATATTTTAAACCAGGGCGATGCAGGGGCAGCTATCCGTCAAATGCTTTCCCTCGGTTCGCAGGAAAATTTAACCGCTTCATTTAGTAAGGACCAGGTGTTGAATAC
>JBBRCW010000448.1:0-4561 GCA_038204535.1 Chitinophagales bacterium
GGTACACCATAATTAATTATTCCGCTGTTTATTTTTTTGGAACAAAAAATTTGCTAAAATTGAAAAGCCTTGCGTTTTGTATGATCAATAATAAATCTTCAGCTTATATTGGCAAATTATTGAGAGACAGGGAGGGTTTAAGTTTAATGGTGAATTTTATATTTTATTATCATTCAAAGTAAGTTTATGACAAGAAAAGCGTTGGGTTTACCCAATGTTCAGGAAAGCAGGCCACGTAGTTTCAGGAAACTATTCAGCCTCATTGTCCCCTTCCTTTTTTTAGGAGTTGCAGCCGTTGCGCAAAACTCCGTATCTGGAAAGGTGACCGATTCAATTGGCAATCCTTTGCTGGGGGTTTCTATAACGGTAAAAGGAACTCAGATCGGCACATCCACCAATACACAGGGTGATTTTAATTTACAAGGGGTGCCCCCCAGATCTACACTGCTGGCAAGTTTTATTGGGTATGCCAACCGCGAAATAGTCTTAAGCCAGGGCCAAACAAAGGTGGGTATTGAAATGTATGGTGATATTTCCAACCTTTTGGGGGTAGTTGTAACCGGCTTTCAACGTATTGAAAAAAGTAAGTTTACCGGCGCCTCCGTTACCATTAAAGCCGATGAAATAAGGCAACCTGGTGTCATTGATGTTTCGCGTATGCTGGAGGGAAGGGCAGCAGGTGTTTCGGTGCAGAATGTAAGCAGCACATTTGGAAGTGCCCCGAAAGTAAGAATAAGGGGAGCTACCTCGCTAAACGGAGATAATAAACCCTTGTGGGTAGTGGATGGAGTCGTGTTGGAAGACATCATTAATATTTCGAACGACCAGTTGTCCAGTGGAGATCCCACCACACTTTTGGGCTCGTCGGTAGCTGGTATAAACTCTAATGATATAGAGAGTTTTGATATTCTAAAAGATGCCGCCGCAACCGCATTATATGGTGCCAGGGCCATGAACGGTGTAGTGGTCATCACCACCAAAAAAGGACGTATCGGTAAAACGACCGTTAATTATACAGCAAACTTTACCACACAGCTAAAGCCACAGTACAGCGAATATAATATAATGAACTCGGCGCAGCAGATGTCTGTGCTGGGAGAGCTGGATCGTAAAGGAGTTTTGGCACCTGACATTCTTAGCCGGTCAAACTATGGCGTATATGGCAAAATGTATGATCTCATCAATACACCAGACGCTAACGGTAATACAAGGCTTTTAAATACCACTGAAGCAAAATCAAACTATCTGCAAAGGTTTGCACTGGCCAATACTGATTGGTTCGATATTCTGTTTAAGAATTCGCTGGTGCAGGAACATTCGTTGAGTGTGTCGTCGGGCGGAGAAAAATCGCAGACGTTTTTTAGTACCAGCCTATACAATGATAATGGATGGACCATTGCCGATAAAGTGAAGCGGTACACACTGAACTTCAGAAATAACTACAACTTTAGCGACAAACTTTCAGCAGGGTTTATAACTGTTGCATCATACCGCCAGCAGAATGCTCCCGGCGCTCTCAGCAGGATCAGCAACCCGGTCTCCGGCCAGTTCGATCGCGACTTCGACATCAATCCTTTTAGCTATTCTCTCAACACCAGCAGAACCATCACTGCCTTTGATGAAAACGGCGAACGCGAATATTTTAGAAGAAACTTCGCTCCGTTTAACGTAATTACCGAGCTGGAAAATAACAGAATTAATATCAATGTTATTGATGTTAAACTACAGGGAGAATTGGGCTACAAGTTTAATAGACATTTGAGATACGATTTCATCGGTGCACTCAGGTATGTAAAATCGGATAGAGAACATGAAATTACGGAGAACGCAAACATGGCCAACGCTTATAGAGCAGCCGGCAATGCAACCATAAGGGCTGCCAACCGGTTTTTATATACCGACCCCGATAATCCGGCGGCCGAACCAATAGTTGTTTTGCCTTATGGAGGTTTTTATAACCGTACCGAAGATCAGTTATTAAATTTTGACTTTAGAAACAGCTTAAACTATACAAACACATTTGGTGATAAACACAGCTTAAGTGTATTGCTGGGGCAGCAGGTTAAATACGCTGACCGCCAGAAATTTTCCAATACAGGTTATGGCTATCAATACGACAATGGCGGAATTCCCTTTGTTGATTACAGAATTCTTAAACAATCAATCGAAGCCAGTTTTCCTTATTATGGCATGAGCAAAGATTTTGACCGATTCGCGGCATTTTATTTTAATACCCAATATACTTTCGATAATAAATACAACATCTATGGCACCGTGCGTTACGATGGTTCAAACCGGCTGGGTTCTTCGCCTTCAGCACGATGGCTGCCCACCTGGAGTTTTGGCGGGGCCTGGAATATTGACCAGGAAAACTTTATGCAAGATGTACGCTGGGTTAGCTATTTGAAGGCACGGGCAAGTTATGGTTTAACCGCCAGCCTTGGCCCGGCAACCAACTCCGATATCGTTTTAAGAAGCGCCACAACAAACAGAACTTTCCCCAGCGAAAGAGAATCTATAATACGGCTTGCCAACCTGGAAAACGCTGACCTTACCTGGGAAAAAAATTATCAAACCAACGTTGGCTTAGACGCGGGTTTATTTAATGGAAGAATCAATTTTGCCTTTGATATCTATCAAAGAAAAAGTTTCGACCTGATAAGTACAATCAGAACATCCGGTATAGGGGGGGAGGCATTAAAGGCGGCTAACTATGCCGACCTTACTTCCAAAGGCCTCGAGTTTGTGGTGGGCGGCACCGTATTAAGAGGCAATTCGTGGAGCTGGAGAACCAACCTGACCTTTGGATACAACATCACCGAAATAACAAATGTCAAAAACGTTCCGCTGATATTCGACTTAATTCAGGCACAGGGTGGAAATACGGAAGGTTACCCTGTAAACAGTTTGTTTTCGGTACAGTTTAAAGGCCTCGATCATTTTACCGGCATACCCCGCTTTTTGGCGGGAAAGGATACCAAAGGCGAAGACTCCCTGGCTGCAGGTGTATATTTTCAGGACCAGGATGTATCCTTCCTGAAATACGAAGGCGCAGTGGATCCTACTTACACCGGTGGAATATCAAATACTTTTAGCTACAAGGCATTTACACTTAATCTCTTCTTAACCTACCAGGGTGGCAATAAGATAAGGCTGTACCCTGCCTTTAGTACCAGCTACAGCGATTTTGACGCCTTACCAAAAGAATTTATTGACCGGTGGGTATTGCCGGGGGATGAGAAGCTAACCAATATACCATCTATTGTAGATGCATACAACCGATACCTGGTGGGAGGCCGGGGCGACCAGCCATATAATACTTATAACTATTCCGACGTAAGAATTGCTTCCGGAGCGTTTATGAGGTTGAAGACGGTTTCGCTTAGTTATAATCTTAGCCCGGCTTTGCTTAAAAAATGGGGTTTGAACAGTTTATCTGTTACGGCTGTTTCAAATAATCCGTGGTTAATTTATTCCGATAAAAAATTGAAAGGGCAGGATCCTGAATTTTTTAATACAGGCGGTGTTGCCCAGCCCATACAAAAACAATTTACCCTATCTCTTAAAGTAGGAATATAATTGAAACTAAAAAAGAAATGAAAAAAACAATTTTATACCTGTCGTGTGCTGTTATGCTGGTGATGGCAGCATGTAATAAATATCTTGACAAAGAGCCTGACAACAGGGCCATATTAAATTCACCGGAAAAGGTCTCGCAGTTGCTGGGTACCGCATATCCACAGGGCAATTACCAGGCGTTTGCCGAAACAATGTCTGACAATGTAGAAGATATTGGTAATGGCGGAACCGAAAGGGTAATAAATGATCCCTATAAATTTTTGGACAGTAAGGAGAATCAGCAGGATTCTCCCGAAGCCTATTGGAACTCCTGCTATTCCGCCATAGCGGCAGCTAACCAGGCACTAAAAACCATTAGCGAAGCGTCGGATCCTCAAAATTATAACCCTCAAAAAGGGGAGGCGCTTGTTGCAAGGGCGTATAGCCATTTTATGCTGGTTTCTTTCTTTTCAAAGTTTTACGACCCCGCGTCAGCAGCATCCGATCCGGGAATACCCTACGTTACCGTTCCTGAAAACGTGGTGATAAAACAATATGAACGCAAGACAGTTCAGTTTGTGTTCGACATGATTGAAAAAGATTTGCTGGAAGGGATGCCCTTGCTGGAAGACCGGGCCTATAACGTTCCCAAGTTTCATTTTAACCGTGCGGCGGCCACGGCTTTTGCGACAAGGTTTTATACTTACAAAGGCAATTGGGCTAAAGTTTTACAATATGCAAATTTAACCATACCTGGTGGTAATTACGCCCCCAACCTTAGAGGATGGAACGATTTAACCAGTCCATACAACACCATCACCGATGTGGTGGAATTGTTTAAAGTTTACTCGCGTACTACACAGGATGCTAATCTTCTTTTAGTAGAAACTTCATCAATTTGGGCGAGATATTTTTATACCCAGCGGTATGGCGTGGGGCAGGCAAAACAAAACGAAGTGTATCCTTCAAGAGATCCGTTGTCGGGCGGAAATTTTGCCTACAA
>JBBRCW010000449.1:0-4509 GCA_038204535.1 Chitinophagales bacterium
AACACCTTCTGAGGCCACCTACGAACAAGCTATCCAGATAATGGAAGAGCTAAAAAAAGGGCAAACATGGTCGGGAGAATTTAAATTGCGGAAGAAGGATGGAACTAATTTTCCTGCCCAGGTTACCAATTCTCCAATTTATGATGAGCATAATAAATTATCCGGTATAATTGGAATTTCCTCTGATATTACTGAAAAGCAAAAATTGGAAGACCTGTTAGATAAAACCAACCACCTTGCACGAATAGGAAATTGGGAAGTGGACATAGAAAAGGCATCGGTTTACTGGTCGCCCGTCACCCGCGAAATCCATGAGGCCGACCCCGGTTACGAACCCGATCTTTCTAAAGGCATTGATTTTTATAAAGAAGGCGAAAACCGCGACAGGATAAGGAAATGTGTGCAGGCCTGTATAAACCATGGAACGCCCTGGGATGAAGAGTTACAGATCGTGACACTTAAAGGAAACCTGAAATGGATACGTACGATTGGACGTGCAGAATTTACAGATGGCAGATGTACCAGGGTCTACGGCAGCTTCCAGGATATAGATGAAAAGAAAAAGGCAGAAGAAAACCTGCTTGCCATCAATAGTGAATTTCATGAATTATCGACCAACCTGCAAAACGTACGCGAAGAAGAAAGAATGCGCATAGCCCGTGAGATACACGACGAACTTGGCCAACAGATCACCGGGTTAAAAATGGATTTATCACAGCTCAATCTAAACCTGCCATGTAAGGATGTGTTGACCACCGAACTCATTAACGGCATGCTTACCCTTGTTGATGAAACCGTGGTATCCATCAGGCGTATATCAGCTAACCTGCGCCCCGCTGTATTAGACGACCTGGGGCTGGTAGCAGCCATGGAATGGCAAAGCCGCGAAATAGAAAAGCGCTCAAACATCAAAGTAAATTTTACAAGCAATGCTGATGACGTGGCATTGCCTTTTCATATCAGCACCGGATTGTTTCGCATTTACCAGGAAACCCTTACCAATGCCGTGCGCCACAGTAATGGACATACTGTAAATGCAGACTTACAGATAAAACCCAACTCGATTACTTTAGTGGTGGCAGACGATGGAAAAGGCATTGATGAAGAACATGCTTCATCAAAAAAAACATTCGGCCTTTTAGGTATCAAAGAGCGAACGTTTATACTTAATGGTACTATTGACATAGAAAGTAAGAGAGGTGAAGGCACAACAATCCGGGTTTCAGTTCCTCATGTTTTATCTGTGTAAATTATGTTACGAATATTGATTGCCGACGACCACGCCATCATTCGCAAAGGGCTAAGGTTAATACTGTTGCAGCAGTACCCGTCTGCATTTATAGAAGAAGTAAATGCTGCTGAGGAAGTGATAAAGAAAACTATGTCCGCCGGGTGGGATGTAATCATTTGCGACTGGAGCATGCCTGGCAAAAGTGGCCTTGATGTAGTGAAGCATGTTAAAGACTATTACCCGCACATACCCGTACTAATCCTAAGCATCCACCCCGAGGAGCAATACGCCATCCGTGCATTGAAGGCCGGTGCCGCCGGTTACCTAAGCAAAGATGCAGCTACAAATGAGTTGATAAAAGCTGTTCAGCATGTGCTGCAGGGCAGAAAATATTTATCGTCCAATATTGCCGACAAGTTAGTTTCGGGCCTTGACACGGACAATTCAAAAATGCCACACGAGTTGTTATCTAATCGAGAGTTCCATATATTTAAGCTTATTGCCGAAGGCAAATCGCTAACAGAAGTGGGCGAAATGTTATCTATCGTTATTACTACAGTAAGCACACACCGTGTACGCATTCTTGCAAAAATGGCGCTAAAGTCGAATGCCGATCTTACCCGTTACGCGTTGGAAAATAACCTGATCTGATTACCGGCACTTACAAACAGGTTTCTATTGTTTTACACATGACCTTTCAGGCATTCGGCTTTGATCACGTTAGTCGACACAAAAAAAGCAGCTGGGTTTTGCCTTAATTTCTTCAGTATTTTGTGTAAGTACCAATTTGTTTCTTTTGCGGAACGGGTGCCGTCTGCGGAAGGGTCCACCCTAGAGCGGAATGATCTAAATCAGTTGACCTTTGCTCCCAATATTCAACGTTTTGCATTGCCGAAGGTTAGGGAATTCATTGCTGGTTCTGCCCGGAACCGCTGCTGAATAAAGATATAAATGTAAAAGTTAACAAACAAAAGTTCAGTCCCGATAGTTATCGGGATTTGTCCAGCCCAGATGATGCTGATAGCGATAAAATGTCCATTGCTCCAACGTCCAGCCAGCCTTGTAGCAAACCCAATGTTGGCAGCCGTTTTGACAGCTTATCTTTCGCTCACTTTGCAGTGCCGCATACACATAGTACTTTTTTATTTTTTGCGAAATAACTATTGATCAAAATTTCAGTTAAAGGCGGACCTTCGCTCATTCGGAAGATTTTTTTCAACCGGCGGCAACTTTCTCGTACGGCGGCGAAAAAGATAGCGTTGTTTTCATAATTTAAACAATGGGTTATGACGGCGTCTCACGGGTGAAACGTTAACATCCACGGCAGAGGGAGAGTAGGCGAGAACAAGCAATTACTTATAACCAATATTGGCATTTCGTTTTTTCTTTAAAGTTATTCTAATCGCGGGTTATTATATTTAAGTAAGTTTTCCTTCGGCAAAAAGTCTTCTAATCTCTTTTTTGTCAAATTTACCAACGCTTGTTTTTGGCACTTCGTTTATAAAAATATAGTCTTTAGGAATCTGATATTTTACAAAGTCTCCCGATAAAAATTCAATTAATTCTTCATCTAAAATTTTATCTTCATTATTCACCAATACTATAGTAGCTAAAGGTTTTTCAACCCATTTTTCATCTGCTATAGCAATCACTGCAGCTTCTTTAATTTTAGGATGAGCCATTAATGCAGATTCCAAGGCAACACTTGAAATCCATTCGCCTCCACTTTTGATAAGGTCCTTTGTCCGGTCTTTAATTTCCATATATCCATCTGCATCGATAGTGCTCACATCACCTGATTTAAACCAACCATCTTCTGTAAAGCTTTCAGCATTATTCGTTTTAAAATAGGAATTTATAACCCATGCTCCTTTGATCTGTAGTTCTCCCATAGTTATACCATCTTTTGGTGCTAGAGCCCCATCATCTGTTACAATCCTTATCTCCACACCTGGAAAAGCAAAACCTTGTTTGGCACGAATATCCAATTTTTCGTTATCTGATAAATGGGCATGCTGTGGTTGTAATCTGGAAACGGTACCCAAAGGGGATGTTTCGGTCATTCCCCAAGCTTGAACACCTTTTATTCCGAAATCTTTTTCAAAACCTTCAATTAAACTTTTAGTCAGTGCAGAGCCACCTACAAGATATTCTTTAAGTGCCAGTTTTTGTTTTGGTGGATTCATTTTCATAGCGCTATAAACTCCTAACCAAATAGAAGGTACGCCATTTGCTTTGTTGACTTTTTCTTTTTCAAGAATGTTTATAAGAGCTTCTGGTTGCAAATTAGATGAAGGCAAGACCATATTTGTTCCAGACATAAGACAACAATAGGGAGCGCCCCAAGCCATTACGTGAAATTGAGGTACAATCAATAAGAGGGTGTCTTGGTTACTTAAATTTCCCGCATTTGGTGAAATAAGCGTAGACGCATGCAAATACGTAGACCTATGAGAATACAAAACTCCTTTTGGCAAGCCTGTTGTTCCGCTTGTATAACACATGGCGCTTGCGTCATTTTCGTTTAGAGTTGGCCATTCAAATTCGTCGGATTGGTCCGCCAGTAAATCTTCGTAGTGTATTGTATTCGGTAGAGTTGTTTCAAAATTTTCAGGTGCATTTATTAACACATAGTGCTCAACAGTTTCCAGCAGACTGGCAATTTTTTCTAACAGGGGAACTAGTGTAGCATCCACAAAAATGACTTTGTCTTCAGAATTGTTGATGATATATTCCGTTTGTTGGCTTGATAACCTAATGTTGATTGTATGACAAACAGCTCCAATGCCTGAAATTCCATAGTATAATTCTACATGAGGATTATGATTCCATGCAAACGTACCGACCATGTCACCTTTGTTGATTCCTAATTTTTGGTTCAAGGCATTGGCTAACTTTTTACATCGCTTATACATATCACCAAAGCGATACTCATGCCGTGTTCCATCTGGCAAATAGGTAATGATTTTTTTATGATGATAGACGCTGTTTCCATATTCAAGAATGGTATTGGTTGTGAGTGAATAATTCATCATTAAGCCTTCCATACTAAAAATTTTAAATTATTATATTATCCTATTGTTGCAGAATATTGAATTGGTTTATTGAAATACCAAGCTTTCTTTTAAATGGATGCCAACGATCCGGGCTTGGCGATGAACTGGTATTTGAAATTCTTCCGCCGAAACCGAGGTCCAATGTAGAACAAAAAGTTTAATGAATGAAATACTAAAGCCAAATGCGTAACGTCCCGCGTGGACTGAAGAACCATAGCCAAC
>JBBRCW010000450.1:0-4495 GCA_038204535.1 Chitinophagales bacterium
TAAATTATTAGCTCACTTACCTTTAATTAAAGACGATCAATACAAGGAAGATATGTGGGCCAACTACATGTCTTCTACTTTTTTATATGGGAAGGGATATTTTAATGATTCTGTTATTACACAGTTTTCTCTTCTTTTTCCTAACAGTAAATATATACCCTATATAAAAACTCTTTATGCAAGAGAAATAACAAATACCCCAACACATGATTATACCTTACTATCGCCTGTTAATATTGCAGATAGCACAAGCCAAATTCAAACTGTCAGGCAAATGGCAGCAGGCTTATTTAAAGATAGAAGCGCTTACATTGACATTTGGGCTTCATGGTGCGGGCCCTGCATTTCTGAATTTTCTTTTAATAAGCATATTGACACTTTTTTGTTAGCAAATAATATAGAAAGAGTATACATAAGTGTAGATGGAACCGGATATAAAAAACCTTGGATGGAAGCAATTGATAAGTATAGGCTGGGAGGATCTCACATTCTTGCAGGACCCAGTCTTGTTGCCAACCTCAAAAAAGTTTCAGGCATTCAACCAGATGGCGCTTTTGCTATACCACGTTACTTAATCATTAACAAAAAAGGTGAGATTGTAAATATAAATGCCGCAAGACCAAGCGATGGCGATGTATTGATTGAGCAGTTGAAGAAAAGTTTATAATACTAATAAGCTTAGAAAGATTTTCAAGTCTAGTTTTAGATTAGTTGACAAAAGTTTACCCGATGAATGTCAAGTGGTACACGTAACTGGCTATCCGTTTAAAAAATTTGCTTTTAATAGTAAAGCGCCCAATACTTTGGTTTCCAGGAGTATTGAAAACGAACAAATCGAATTCAATAAAAGTCGGACTATGATGGGATAACCGCTAAGTACCTGTCCGGGTAAATAGTGGTGCGCCGATCTGGTATGAATATAAGGGCAAGTTTTATATGATAGGGATACACCAGGGAAGCAGGTCGGGTGAGAAAGGATTTATAAATCGACAATTGTATGTCGGCATCTTTTTTAATAACGAAGTGACAGATTGGATTTTGTCAAAAGTAAAGTTGTGAAAATGAAGAACAAAATATCTCTCTTGATTTGCTACTTTGGAAAATTCCCCTGGTATTTTGGATACTTCATCCATTCTTGTAAATACAACCCATCGGTGGATTTCTTTTTAGTAACAGACATCTTAATTCATATTAGCTTGCCTTCCAATGTGCGGGTAGTTAATAAGTCGTTGAATGATATTGTCGAAATAGCTGAACAGAAATTGGGTATACCAGTAATTATTTCGAATCCCTACAAGCTCTGCGATTTTAAACCTGCATATGGTGCCATTTTTTCTGAATTAATTGAGGGCTACGATTTTTGGGGTTATGCTGATATTGATGTGGTCTTTGGAAACATAAGGCATTTTATAACAGATGAAATGTTACTTAATTACGATGTAATTGGTTGCCGGCACGATTACCTGACTGGTGTATTCTGTTTGTATCGAAATTGTCACCAAATGAACACCTTATTTATGCAAAGTAAAGATTATGAGAAAGTGTTTACAAGCACGGACTTCTTTTCGTTTTGCGAGTGTAATTTTCTGTGGCAAGAGTTAGACATCGGCGCTTCCATTTTTGATTTCCCCAACAATATTAAAAGCATGACCTGGGTAGTAAAAAAAGCTGCAAAAGAGGGAAAGATAAAAGCACATTTCGACTTTATTATTGCCGAGGGTACGCCAGTTAAAATTAAATGGGATAAGGGATCAATAGTTTACAACAATAAATACGAGGCCATGCTATATCACCTGGTCATGTTTAAAACCGTATGTAAAAAACCCCGGCTATTAGACCCTATACCCGACACCTTTTATTTTTCCCCCTCTCAAATTTATAAATAACCCTAATTGAAATTTCCCCTTTACCGCCAATTAGATGCCATGGACTGCGGCCCCACCTGCCTTCGTATGGTAGCTAAATACCATGGTAAAAATCTTTCCATAAATTACCTGCGGTCGGAGGCGGCTATTGGTAAAGAGCGTGTGTCGTTACTTGGCTTGGGTGATGCCGCTGAAAAAGTTGGGTTTCGGGCTAAGGGTGTTAAAATAACTTTTGCTCAACTAATGGAAGATGCGCCCCGGCCCGCTATATTGCATTGGGGGCAAAAACATTTTGTAGTCCTTACGCCTTCGTCAAAAAAACAAACCCTTACAATAGCCGATCCGGCAAAAGGTTTAATCACCTATTCAAAAAAGGATTTTTTGAGCCACTGGTCTAATGCCGAAAAACTGGGGGATGCCACAGGCATCGCGCTATTGCTGGAGCCAACGCCTGCATTTTACAGCCAGCCAGGCGAAAAAGAAAATAAGGTGGGATGGGGCTTGTTGCTCAATTATATGGGCCAGCAAAAACGGTTCATCGTGCAGTTGTTTATAGGGTTGTTGGTAGGTAGCCTGTTACAACTCATTTTTCCCTTTCTTACCCAAAGCATAGTAGATGTGGGCATAGCTACCCACAACCTGCAATTTATTTACATTATTCTGCTGGCGCAATTCATGCTGTTTTTTGGCCGCACAACGGTTGAGTTTATCCGCAGCCGCATCTTGCTGCACATCAGTACCAGGGTTAATGTGTCCATCTTGTCCGACTTCTGGATCAAATTAATGAAGCTGCCTTTATCGTACTTCGACACCAAATTAACCGGCGACATTCTACAACGCCTGGGCGACCATAAAAGAATAGAAAGTTTTTTAACCGGCACAGCATTAAACACTTTCTTTTCACTTTTTAACCTGCTGGTGTTTTCGTTTGTGTTACTGCAATATAATATGGCAGTATTCCTTATTTTTTTTATAGGAAGTGTTTTGTATTTCTTTTGGATACGCCTTTTTCTTCGCTACAAGCGAAACCTGGATTATAAGCGTTTTGCTGTAGCAAGCAAAGAGAACTCAGCTACCATGCAACTGATCCATGGCATGCAGGAAATAAAACTGCACAACGCCGAGCACCTCAGGCGTTGGGAGTGGGAAGGATTACAAGCCTCTTTGTTTAAAATAACGTATAAAAGCCTCTCGTTAAGCCAATACCAACAGGCAGAGGCGTTTTTTATTAACGAGGGTAAAAACATCATAATTACTTTTTTAGTGGCCAAAGCAGTGTTGGAGGGGCAGCTTACCCTGGGCGCCATGTTGGCGGTGCAATACATAATAGGCCAGTTAAACAGCCCGGTAGAACAATTGATCGGCTTTACCCAGCAGGCGCAGGATGCCCGCATAAGTTTGGAACGGTTGAACGAAATACACCAGGTAAAGGAGGAAGAGGCGGCCCCCCTAAATCCCCCCAAAGGGGGGACTTTTTTAACGCATCTGCCTGAAAGCAGATCAATTACGTATCAAAAATGTTACGTTTACCTATACGGGGGCGGGCAATGAGCCGGTATTACGTAATGTAAACCTGCATATTGCCGAAGGAAAGATAACTGCTATTGTAGGTATGAGCGGCAGCGGCAAAACTACCCTGCTTAAACTGCTGCTGCGTTTTTACGAAAACTATTCCGGCGAAATAAGAGTAGGTGCTTTAGACTCTTCCCCCTTTGGGGGAAGCCGGTTGGGGGCTCTTTTACCACGCTACTGGCGCAGCCAATGTGGTGCCGTTATGCAGGATGGCTACATTTTTAGCGATACCATAGCCAATAACATTACTATGGGCAAACAAGGCAGTCAAAACAACGCTTACAATACTATGGATGAATTGCTGCATGCCTGCCGGGTGGCCAACATACTTGATTTTATTGAAGCGATGCCAATGGGATTTAATACCAAAATAGGCGCGGAAGGTAGTGGCATAAGCCAGGGGCAAAAGCAGCGTATTTTAATTGCCCGTGTGGTGTACAAAAACCCATCATACATTTTTTTTGACGAAGCCACCAACTCGCTGGATGCCAATAATGAGAAAGTGATCATGGAAAATCTGGAGGAATATTTTAAAGGCAGGTCTGTAGGAAATTCAGGAAAAACAGTTGTAGTGGTTGCACACCGGTTAAGTACGGTTAAAAACGCTGATAACATAATTGTGCTGCAAAATGGAATAATAGCTGAGCAAGGCAACCATGACGCGTTGTGTAAGCAAAAGGGATATTACTACGAACTGGTAAAAAACCAATTGGAGCTGGGTAATTAGTTTTTATCATTAATAAGCAATAACGAGCCGTCATGCTAAATTTTTTTCAGCATCCCCTGCAATTCATGCTCCTTCTGTTGTCGTTTTTTGTTTTCACTGTATAGAAACACAAACAGTAAACCGTTAACTATAAACACTATAGCAGCCCCTATAAAAAGTGATCTGAAAGTACTTCGTGTTGATACATTCGACTTATGGTTCCGTGCTTCCAGCAAGGCTTGTTCGTAGGCTACAAACCTTGCAGTAACCAGGTAAATTTCTTTCGCTATACCTAACAACGCCGCGCTTTTAACCAATTGGTTATCCTTGCTGGCTTTAGCTTGAGTCGCAT
>JBBRCW010000451.1:0-4480 GCA_038204535.1 Chitinophagales bacterium
AATCAAACATCTCTGGCATCCGTCGGAACAGGAAGGTTATGCAACAGCCCCTATAAAAAATGGAATAAAAGTGCTGGGTGATCCTCAACCAATAAGCCGTGGATTTAAAAATCCTATGGCGTTAAAAACTTTGCATAAGCTAAAACGACTTATGAACTATTTACTTGCTGAAGGTAAAATTGATGATGATACACGAACAGTTGTTGAAATAGCCAGGGAATTGAACGATGCCAACAAACGCAAATCCCTTGAAAGATGGCAAAACGCCAGAGAAAAAGAAAACGCAGAAATATCCAAACGGATTGAGGAGATTGTTAATCAATGTAATCTTAGCATTGATTCTTCCGATAAAGAGATGATAGACAAATACAGGTTATGGGTTGAGCAAAACGAAATGTGTTTATATACCGGCAAAACAATCAATGTCTGCGACCTTTTTAATGGTGCGCTTTACGATTTTGAGCACACCATACCTGCAAGTATGAGCTTTGACAATGAATTAAAAAATCTTTCCTTAGCAGACGGCATTTACAACAAGCAAATAAAAGGAAAACGACTTCCAACAGAACTGCCTAACTACTACGAAGATGCGGGAGGTTATACAGCTATACAGCCCAGACTTGAATTCATGATCGAAAAGGTTGAACATTTTAAAGATCAAGTGGAATTCTGGTCAAAGCAAACCAAATTTGCACCTACAAAGGATCGTAAAGACTACTGCATTCAACAACGGCACATCAATAGTTTTGACTTAGATTATTGGAGAAAAAAACTAGACACATTTACTATCAAAGAATATAAAGCGGGCTGGCGTAACAGTCAGTTGCGAGACACACAAGTAATAACCAAGTATGCTTTGCCTTACTTGAAAACGGTTTTTAATAAAGTGGATGTTCAAAAAGGATCAGTGACCTCCGCCTTTCGTGAGATTTATAAGATACAGCCGCGTATGGCAAAAAAGTCGAGAGACAAACACAGTCATCACGCCATGGATGCCGCAGTGCTTACGCTAATTCCACCAGCGCAAATCCGAGATAAAATTTTACTCCGTTACAACGAAGAAAAAGACTTCAACCCCCACAATACCTACCATGAAACGCCAAGGGATTGGAAAAATTTTGCCGCCCATCATATTCTTTCTCTGGAAGATGAAATGCTCATCAATTTTCAGCCACAGCACCGCACACTAACTGCTACTTACAAAAATGTAAGAAAGCGGGGAAAACAACAGTTTGTAAAACAAAAAGATTCAGATGGCAAGTGGCATTTTAAGTTAGATGAGATTGGACTTCGAATTCCTCTGGTCGCGAAGGGCGACAGTATTCGTGGGCAACTCCATAAAGAAAGCTTTTTTGGAGCAATAAAGCTCAATGGGGAGCAGATGCTGGTAGAACGATACCCTATATCATCATTCACTAAACTTGAGGATTGTAAAAACATTATTGACAAAGCGGTAAGTAAAATAGTCGAGGACGTTTTGAAAGAAAGAATGGCCAATGGCCTTGCGTTCGATAAAGCCAAACTCGATCCAGTTCCTTTTCCCAGCGGCAAAGCTGTGATAAAAAAAGTAAGATGTAAAGTAGCCGCCGGGCGTGGATTTTTAAATCCAGGAAAGGCCTTACAGATTAGGAAGCAGGATTTCCCATCAAAACATGAATACAAAAACTTTGTGTATGCACAAAATGAAGAAAACACTTTATGCCTGTATTATGAAGGCGTGGTTGATGGCAAAACAGAACGTGCTTTCAAAATCTTAGGCCTGTTCGAACTGGCACAAATAGGTCTAAAGTCAACAAATGATTTGTTTAATGAACCATATTATAACTCCATTAAAACGGGCAAAGGAAAAACAAAAACAAGCATTCCGCTGAGTTATATTATTAAGGTAGGCACTAAAGTGATTTTCTACAGGCAGCACAAAGAAGAGTTAATAGAATTGCCAGAAAAAGAATTACTCAAATCAGTATTTAGAGTTTATAAATTTAACGAGCCTGCTCCCGGCACGGTATATTGTTATATGCAGCACCATTTAGAAGCAAGACCAAATGACCAACTCGGAAATGGAGAAAAGGATTTATCATTTGACAATATCCAACCCCGCATTTTTTTGGGTGCATCAAAATTCAAAGCCGCTATTGAAGGGTTAGATTTTGATATTACGCCAGACGGACAAATTCACTTTTTGTATTAGGTTTGACTTCTCTTTAAAGAACAAACATCTATGATCAAACGAACTATCTGCATCTCCACCTCTTGCAAACTTCGTTTCCAAAAAAACAAATGAAAGCGAAATATGATAATGTAAAAGGGTACGAACATCTGCCAGAAAAGACAGTTCTGATTGAGGACATAGGCGTACTGGTCCTGGAGCATCAACAAGTAACCCTTACCCATTACCTGCTGGATAAACTGGTTCAAAACAATATGGCCGTTATTACGTGCGACGAAAAGATGCCAATTTCCCAATTGCCGATGCTTTACTATCCAAGCCCGGGAGATGATTTAAAGCACAACCTTTATTTCAATGGCTTTATTTACAAATTGATCCGTTCAAACTGGTTTCTCTGAAATATAATCCTCGCTTAAAATGAAAACCAAAGAAATTATAAAACTAATTGAAGCCGACGGTTGGTATGAAGTGAGACAAAGCGGAAGCCATCGCCAATATAAGCATCCAACAAAAAAAGGTCTGGTAACCATTCCTGTTCATCGTTTGTCAAACGATTTAACGACGGGATTAGAGAAAAGCATTTTAAAGCAGGCACAGTAAGGAAAATAATTTTAATTTTAAGTAAAAACATTTTTTTATGGTTAGGTACGCGGTAATTATTGAAAAGGCATCTGATGGAGGATTTGGAGCTTATGTTCCCGACTTGCCTGGTTGTATCGGTATGGGCAATACAAAAGAAGCTACTTTAGAAAATATTGCTGAAGCAATTAAATTTCATATTGAAGGGATGAAAGAGGAGGGTTTACCTGTTCCCACACCAACTACGGAAGCTGAAAATCTAATGCTGCAAATTGCATGATCAAACGCACCGTTTGCATATCAACGCCCTGCCTGCTCCGTTACCAGGACGATCAAATGAAAGTTAAGTACGATCATGTAAAGGGTTACGAGCACTTGCCAGAAAAATCGGTGCCAATCGAAGATATTGGCGTGCTTGTACTGGAACACCAACAGATCACCCTTACCCATTACCTGCTGGATAAGCTGGTGCAAAACAATACGGCCGTTATTACATGCGACCAAAAAATGCACCCGAGCGGTATGCTGCTGAACCTGGAAGGCAATACCATACAAAGCGAACGGTTCAGGGCGCAGATTGAGGCCACCGAACCGCTGAAAAAACAATTGTGGCAGCAAACCGTGCAAGCCAAAATAGCCAACCAGGCGGCGGTATTGGACCAGTGGGCAATTAATAGCAATCGCCTGAAAACGTTGCAAAAAACCGTCAAAAGCGGCGACACCGATAACCATGAAGCGCAGGCGGCGGCCTATTACTGGAGCCACCTTTTTCCCGAAATTTGGCAGTTTTTTAGAAAACGCGAAGGGCCGCCGCCCAACAACCTGCTCAATTATGGCTATGCCATTTTACGGGCCATGGTTGCCCGCGCCATTGTTGGTTCGGGGCTGCTGCCAACGCTGGGCATTTTTCACCGCAACCGATACAATGCCTTTTGCCTGGCCGATGATATTATGGAACCTTACCGGCCATTTGTAGATGTGATTGTTCGGAAGATAATTGATGAAACCTCGGCGGTGGATAATCTTACGCAGGAATTAAAGGCCAAACTGCTGTGGCTGCCCGCAGCCGATGTATTGATTGACGGCAATAAGAGCCCGTTGATGGTGGCCACCCAGCGTACAGCAGCATCGCTGGCCCGGTGTTTTGCGGGGGAGCAACGAAAAATAATTTATCCGGAAATGCCTTGAGCCGTCCCCTGTTATGACGGGCGTTTTTTGTCATCCCGAGGCACGAGGGATCTTTTACAGAAAAAGAGATCCATGACAAATCGAGGGTTCCCCTCTTTCATTCCGTGCCATTTTTTGGGGCATTCAGCAATGCATTATGAAAACAGACCGTCTAAACGCCTATCGCATTATGTGGGTAATGGTTTTTTTTGATTTGCCTACCGAAACCAAACAGGAACGGAAAGCGGCTGCAGATTTTCGTAAGAAAATGCTGCAGGATGGTTTTGCTATGTTTCAATTCAGCATTTACCTACGGCATTGCGCCAGCATGGAAAACGCCAATGTGCATGTAAAGCGGGTAAAAAAGAATTTGCCCGAAAAAGGCCATGTGGGCATTATTACCATTACCGATAAACAATTTGGAATGATGGAAATTTTCCAGGGCAAAAAAGAGGCACCCAAGACCAATCTGCCGCAGCAATTGGAGTTTTTTTAGGTGGGGCCTCACCTTGGTTCTCCTCAAAAAAGACCTCACCCCAACCCTCTCCAAAGGAGAGGGGGATC
>JBBRCW010000452.1:0-4478 GCA_038204535.1 Chitinophagales bacterium
TTGTGTTAATCACTGGTAACGGTTTTCAAATAATATCCTTTCGGATCAACAACCGGCGTAAAACTGCTTTTGATCTTGATCCCTTTATCTTTACCAGGCAATGTAATTTGCTGAATTCCGGTATCGGTTAAAATATCAATAGCTAATGGCATAGGCAGGTTTGTTGATGTTAAAGCGTATTCATTAAATCCTGTTTGCTTAATATCTATCTCCAGTTTTTTAGTTGTTCTCAAGTAAAAATCAAAGAGCGGTTTCAGATCTTTTCCCGATTCTTTGCTGAATAGTTGCGCCACATCATCGGTTTTAACCAAATTGCTATAGGTGTATTGAGGATCGGTGGCTAATTTTTTCAGTGTTGGAAAAAACAGGGCATCACCCAAGACATACCGCAGCGTATGCATAAAGAAAGCGCCCTTGGTATAAACATCGCTGCCGTAGTAGGCATTTTTTAAGTCCATTTCATCACCCTGTACCACGGGCTTTTGATTTTTAATACTTCTTTTAAACTTTACCATCATACTGTCATAACCTCTTTCGCCCATTGCTTCCCGGCAAAACAGGGCTTCAGCGTAAGTGGTAATACCTTCCTGTATCCAATTGTGCGCCCAATCTTTATTGGTAACCTTATTGGCAAACCATTCGTGGGCAAATTCATGAAAGAGGTTTGAAGAATAATCCATCGTACCAACTTTTTGGTAATTGAATTTGCCGCCATAAGTGATCATGGTCTGGTGTTCCATACCCGGGTTGGGAACCTCTGCAATGCCGATCTTGTCATTTACCCAGGGATATTCTCCAAAATATTTTTCCAGTATCCGGGTATCACGTTCACGCAGGTCTAATAATTTTTGTGCGTTGGCTTTATCTTCTTCCAGCACATAAAATTCCATTGGTACATTTCTGCCTTCAATGGTAGTATAGGTACGTTTTGCAATTACGTATTTGCCAATATTAAATACTATACAGTAGTTGCTGATAGTATAATGTGTTTTCCAGTGAAAGGTTTGTTTATTCTTTTTTGAATTCACGCTTTGCAGCAATCCGGGGCCCGCAACAGTCAAACCCCTGGGTACGGTAATGAACATATCAACCCCTTCATTGGGTTCGTCACCCGGGTGATCTTTGCAGGGGAAATAAACTTTGCCCCCTTGTAGCTGGCAGTTTATTGCAACCCACGGATTTCCGGAACTGTCCGTTTTCCAACTGAAACCGCCCTCCCATGGAGGCTTTACAGCTACCGGAGGTTTACCATTGTATTCAATTTTAATACTTTGCCGGCCGGCCTTAAACCCTGCCGCATCAACTACATAAATAAGATCGCGGTTGCGATAAAAGGTTTTGTTTTTTTTAGCTTCGCTGATCCCTGTTACATTTAAAAAATGAACCAGGTCAAACAAAATAGTATCAGTTTGCTGTAATAAGATGAGATCAATCACCGCGTATCCGGCAATGGCCTGGTTGGGTATATCCACGTCAAGCGCCAGGGTATAATGCCTGATATCCATATTCGCCTGCAGGGGATTCAATTTACCTCCTGAACTCATATAGCTGATATCCCGGTCCTGGGCTGTAACGCCGACAGTAAAAAAACAGAATAGCAGGAAGATATTTATTACCAGTTTCATATTCCGGTTTTGAGTTTAGTTAAAGTTACAAAAACGATAAGCTATGCCGGATTAATTTGTATACCATATCTAATCCGTGTTAATTCCTACATTACTAAATGGCTGTAACCATGCAGGCGTAACTTCAACGGCCGTACAAAAGCCAATAGCGTCGCTATAGTTCCTATATTTGAAAATACTTTTCGAAAAATCATTTTCACTATAACCATTAAAAATTTGCTCAAGTGAAATTTATTAAATCTTCCTCTTTAATCCTTTTCCTTATTCTTCCCGGCGCCGTATTTGCACAAACCGAAAATATTGACCAGGCGGTAATGACAAAAATCAGAAATGAAGGATTACAAAATTCTCAGGTGATGGATATCGCATTTCATCTTACTGAAGTAAGTGGCCCAAGAGTTACAAATTCCGCCGGATTTATGCGTGCTGCCAATTATGCTAAGAACCAATTAACCCAATGGGGATTGGTTAATTCCAAATTGGATCCATGGGGTGATTTTGGAAAAGGATGGGGATTGGAAAAATCTTATGTAGCCATCTTATCACCGTGGTACAGATCTCTTATTGCTTATCCTAAAACCTGGTCGGCAGGTACAAATGGGTTGCAAAGTGGAGAAGTGCTGCTGATTTCAGCTAAAGATTCTGTAGCACTGGATGCATATCGTGGTAAACTTAAGGGGAAGATTTTAATACTCGATAATTTGATAAATTTTGAACAAAGTTATAAGCCCGCCGCAATACGTCGTACAGATGAAGACTTACAAATAATGAGTGAATTAAAATTGGCTGAAGATACTGCTGCAATGCGCAGAAGACGTGAAAGAAGCAGCGCACAAAATGGTATTCCAAGGGAAATGCTCTCTACACTAAAAAAACTGGCCGTAAAGGAAGGTGCCATAGCTATTTTAAGCTCAGCCTCAGAAAATCATAGCGGGACTGTTTTTGTACTACAGGCAGGTCCTTATAAAATCTTGGACCCAGCCAATTTTTTGGACATTGCTATTGGCCTTGAAGATTATAATATGATTATTCGTTTATTGAGAAATAATACTCCTGTAAAAATGGACGTAGATGTAAAAACAAAATTCCAATCGGCTGATACCAAAGGATATAATGTTATTGCTGAAATACCTGGTAATGATAAAAATTTAAAAGAAGAAATAGTAATGCTGGGTGCCCATCTTGACTCATGGCCTGCAGCTAATGGCGCCACTGATAATGCCGCAGGTGTATGCGTTATGATGGAAGCTGTACGTATTTTAAAAGCTATAGGAATACGACCTAAAAGAACGATACGTATTGCATTGTGGAGTGGAGAAGAACAGGGTTTGTTGGGATCAAGAGGCTATGTAAAGAAAACTTTTGGTGATCCGGCAACCATGAAATTGTTGCCGGCACATGATAAATTTTCTGTGTATTTTAATTTAGATTATGGTACAGGCAAAATTCTTGGAATTCATTTGCAGGGAAATGAAGCGGCCCGAAATGTTTTTCAGGATTGGTTTGCTCCATTCAATGACCTTAGGGCAAAAACGGTTACTATTCAAAATACCGGCAGTACTGATCATATATCTTTTGATGCTGTAGGATTACCGGCGTTTCAGTTTATCCAGGATCGAATAATAACCCAACATAGCAATATGGACAGCTACGACCACCTGATGCCAGATGACCTTAAACAATCAGCTACCATTGTGGCTGCATTTGTATATAATGCAGCCATGCGAGATCAGAAATTACCAAGAAAAGAATTACCAAAACCTCTCTCGGTTGACCCCATTACAGGCTCTAAGAGATAGTAGCTTTCACTTTTTGTAAACTGGCTAATAATAGCAACTTTAATTTATGAGTGGCTGGGCTTGATGTGTATCTTAAAACAACCAATTTCATTTAGTTTATGATTTGTTTCCGCATCCTGTGCAATAAGATCAATTGACAAAATCAAACTGGAAATGACTGATAATAAATCTTCCCTATGCTATTGTACCGTTGAATGTTTTAAGCTATTTTAATTCCGTCAGGGCATTTACCAGCACATCGAGTTCATCAGTAGTGGTGTAGACATTTGGCGTTATCCTACACCCATGCACCCCAGCGCCGTCAATTTGAGCAGTATAGATTTTATACTTACTAAACAATATATCAGCCATATCAGATGGTTTTATTCCCTTGATTCCAACGGTTGCTATACCGCAGACACGAGCTGGATCGGCCGGGGTATTTAGAATAACATTGGGAAGATCCCGAACTTTTGAGGTCCAGTAATTTTGTAAAAACCTCAACCTGGCTTCTTTCCTTTCTGCACCCAAAATATTGTAGAAATCAATGGCAGCCCCGATGGCAAGATCGGTATGTGCAGGATGTGTTCCAATATGGCCAAGCCGTGTAATATCATCTGGTTTTCTTTCGCCTTCCGCCAAAAGGGGCCATACTGTTTCAATATTCTCCTTCTTCACGTATAATATTCCGCAACCCAGTGGAACACTCATCCATTTATGAAGGCTGCTGCCAAAATAATCGCAATTAAGGTCCTGAATTGAAAATTTAAAATGTGCAAATGAATGAGCTCCATCTACCATTACCTGAACTCCTCTCTTGTGAGCCATATCACATATTTTTCGAACAGGCAAAATCTGCCCGGTAATATTAATCATATGCGAGACCATAAGAAGTTTCGTTTTACCTGTAATAGCTGATGCGTACAGATTTACTATCTCATCATCTGATTGAGGAAAATTCGGCACTGACACCACTTTATTTATCACGCCATATCTTTTCGAAACCTGGTTAAACATGTTGCGCATAGCTCCATAATCCTGTTCAGCCAGTACGGCTTCATCGCCAGGCCTCCAG
>JBBRCW010000453.1:0-4470 GCA_038204535.1 Chitinophagales bacterium
GGCAAGGCTTTTACCGCTGCCCTGCGTGTGCCAAATAATGCCGCCTTCCCTGCGCAATACGTGTTGCTGTGCTGCCTTTACGCCAAAGTATTGATGCGGTCTGCACAACTTTTTTCGGCCGCCATCAAACAAAACAAAGTCGTGGATCAGCTCTATAAACCTTTGTTTGTTACAAAGCTTCACCAGGTATTTGTCCAACAGGTATTCAGCATTTTCCCCCGTATCCTCTTTCCATTTCAGGAAGTATTTTTCAGGTGTACCAATGGTTCCAAACTGCAGCCCTTCCCAGTTGTTGCCTGCAAATACAAACTGGATGGTGGAAAAGAAACGTTCGATAAATTCCGGCTGTTGGTTGGTGATATTTTGCCGGATGCCGTCACCAATGGAAACAGTACTTCTTTTCAGTTCTAAAACGCCCATTGCTATGCCGTTTATATACAAAACAATGTCGGGTCGCTTTTCGCGGTGTCCTTGTATGGTCACTTCTTCGGCTATGGCAAAATCATTGTCTGTGGGGTTAGCCCAATCAATCAACCAAACCGTTTCGGTGTTCTCGCCTGCTTCAGGTTTTACGGGCACGCCATAGCGGAGGCGTTCATACACTTTTTTATTGTTGGTGTACAGGCTCTCGTTAAAGTTGTTGGCATCAAGCTGAAGCTGGTAGATGGCTTTACTGATGAGTACGGGGCTGTAACCTTTACTGGTTAGGTAATTGGTTACGAGTGTTTCTTCAATATTGGAGTTGTTTCGGCGGTCTTCCCAATTACCGAGGTAAGTGTAGCCAAGCTGCTGCACAAATAGATGTACAATGCGGTTTTGGGTGTGGCGTTCGGGTTGGTTGATGTCGCTCATAGTTGTTTAGACCTGTTGTTATATTTTGAAACAATTCTTTTTTAACCAGCCGAGGGCACTTCATTCAGCATCGTTGTGTGACTCACTTTTACGGCAAATCTTTATCGGTCTTTCTTACCAAGCTCACACCAATCACGTCATCCCCGTCAGCTATTCCTTTAACACCTCCTTCTAATATAATCAGACCGATGAATGTCTAAAAATGTCTAAGGAAGTTGCCAGACTTTCCCTACCAGACGAATTAGTCCTTATAGCTTGCGCTGATTTATTTGTTGTTAGATGTAAATCATAGCCATTTTATTTTAACCTGGGTTAGCGTTCTTAATGTGCATGTAGACTTATTTATTCAAAAAATGAAAAAAGAAGAAATAAAGCAAGATATTGATTATTAGATACTTATAACCTTATTAACTAGTTTCTTATTTTTCCTTCTTCAAAAAAGGCCATTTATTTCACATCTTTTGAACATTAAAGAAATACCTCCTAAACTTTTTGCCACCGATACTGGCAACCGATCCCTCATTCAACAAAATCTTTAACTGTCTACGTATTTGTAGCACGTTAATCTCCTTGCCAATGCGCTCATGCATATCAGACAATAAGCTGTTCGGGTACATCTCCAAATCCTGAACCATCAGTTCTTTTAACCTATGGTCTTCTATCTTTTTTAGATTGGTCTTGCCTTTAAAATTCACCTTTCTTAGGAAATCTGGATTAACATAATAGACAACTCCTTTCGTTTTGCCTTTAGTCTTTACCAGTTGGAATTCTATTAGTCTCCCAAGCCAATCTCTTATTGCGTTTTGTTGCTGTAGGTTCAGAATCCGGCTAAATTCAAGTGCCGACAATGAAGTGTATTGTGCAATTAAACCGAGGCATATAACTTCTTTCTGCCGCAACTGGTATTCTTCGTTTGCACGGCTTATTAAATTTACCACTTCGCTCTTTGCAATGCGCCTGGTGATCGTTACAGTTACGCGGTCATCTCCTTCGAAGGGTATTGGTGGTGGCTTACCATTTGCCAATAGCGTTTCGTAAATTTTGTCAAATCCAGATCCCTCTCTTTCCATTAATTTCAGATCGTAGAACAATTTTGCTAAATGCTCATTTCGCCTCACCGTTTTATGAAGCATGTTTTCGGGCGTTACACCAGTTGGCAGCAAGCCAGGGTTATGCACTTCCAACCTATCAGGAAAAAGGTTGATGAAAATATCTCCCCTAGTGGTATAAGGTCGATGCACCAAGGCATTCGCTACTAATTCCCTGATGACTTCTTCTTCATAGTTTGGAATGAACTTCCTAAAAATTCCGTCCGAGACTTCTATCCCTTCTTTCCAATCTGGAATTTGTGTCCAAATAGCTTCGATAAGCTCTTTAGGGTTTAGCGAAAAATCATCCCATACAATTTTGTTTACCCTGCTACCGCTTTCATCGTACTTGAAGAATTGTATTACAGGAGCATACAGTAGTTTGGCTCTGTCTGTCCTTTTGCCAACCCAAAGTATGCCCAAATTTGTAAGGTAGTTTCCTTCGGTCATCAGGTAATAGTCCAGAAGTTCGTCCGGCGTTTTCTCCTTTACAAAATTGGTAACCCTATCAGAAGTGCTAATATCATAAGCAAACTGTCTTAGCTTATCAGCATCGTAATCATAACGATTTACACTTCTCGCAGGTTTTGTTTCCCAAATGAAAGCCGGCTTATCTGTTAGCAGCCGCATTAGGTCCTCCGGTTGCAGTGGACTGCACTTATCAGATACACGATAGTAATATCTTCCGTCGGTTGTACCCGCTATAGTAGAGAGGCTTTGCAACACTTTCAACTCGATGTATTGCCCTCCGTTTTCTGCAGTTTTCAATTCGGTATGTGTAGCCACATTCACCGTTAATTCAGAAACTCTTTTACGAATTTTTGCAGGCAAATCCTCATTGACCAGTTGACTTTTTGGTGGCAAGCTGTCTTCATCCTCTACTCCAATTAGTATAGTTCCTCCTCTTGCATTTGCAAAGCACACGCAATCCTTTGCCAGTTCGTTCCAGTCGGCTGTATTACCCGTAACGGTTCGAAGCGATTTTTTTTCCGTTGTTTGCGTTTCGTTCATATAATTAGTTTCTTAAAAATTACACCAACCTCGTCTTCCTCTTCAACGATTCCTGCATCATCCCCTGCTTTACAATCAGACTTTCCATGTCAGATGAATTCGTGCTTCCAACTTTATTGAAAGCAAGTGGAAGCTGCGCAATCACTGCTTTACGATGCGTTCTGGTGTTTCGTCCGGCTTGGTTGATGACGTCCATATTATGTTACTATTGCCCCCTTCTGCTTGGCAAACTCGTTGAATTTTTCAAACACATCTTTGGAAAACCGAAGCACCGCTGAATCTAATTTAGATAGCGTATCATTCTTCTCATCCATTCTTATTACGTAACTAATCTGTTTCGGCTTTTCTCCCTTTAGCGGGCCAAATTCATTATTTCCTATGATCTCATTCAGTGCCTGCTTTGTTTGTAAGTCGTCAAGTTTAGATGTGGTGTCAAAAAACTCGAATTCCGTATAAGACGTAGTGTGATTGATATTAAATTTGAAAACATGCCCATTGTGTTTTAATCCTTCGAAAATCAAATGATATTCAAAACCCCCATACAAGAATTTTTTGTGAAATGCAGGTTTAAAATAATCACTTCTAAATTCTTCCATTTTTTTAGAAAATATCTTTGCCCTTTCGAGGTTAATATTTAAGAACTGGCCATGAATTAATTCTGCAATCTCATATTTATTGCTATCATCTTTCAGGAACTCGTAAAGTATTTCAAGAGACATATTACTTAATTTTTTTAAAGTCAGATGCTTTAAGAGCAAAATATATTGCTGTAAGAAAGACCGAATGTTTTCATTCTCAGAAGCATTAGTGAGAGGAATACTTTCTTTACAGGGAATGATCCAGCCATTAACAATATCATTTTTCGTATCGTTTGCAACTGCAAGAGGATGGATAAGGCGAGTATCGCCTTCGATAGTTGTAAGTCCTGCCCCGGTTGCCGTAACGTACAAAATTGCGGCTTCCTTCCACCCATTTTCCTTTGCTTTATCGCTATATCTTCTTAATTGGTCTTTTTGGTCAACCGCGTTGTTTATTTTATTTTCGATTATAACACAAACTCCTTTTTCTTCATTCACAATCAATATATCCATCCGCCCTTTTTCACGGTACAACCTGGCATCGCTTAGGTTCTCTACAGCCGCTACATCAAGAATGTTGAGGTTGAATAAATACTTCAAAAAAAGATGCAGAAACTGGCTTTTCCTACAGTGAACGGCCGACGGATCTAATAGAAACCCCCAGATATCACTGTGATAATTCTCAAGATGGCCCGAGTATGTAGAAACAGATACTAAGTTATATGCTGCCTCCTCCGTTTGCATGTTTAACACTTTTAAGGCAGTTTTGTATCTATCCCAATCTAATTGAAAGAATTGTTCAAAGTGACTATATTCCAATTGGCTATTTTGCATTGAATAATAAGTTCTGTTTTTTTACAATAACCTTGTCTTCCCCGTCAGCAATTCCTGCATCATCCCCTGCTTTATTTGGCGGTATTTGGATAGCTTTTGTTCTAACG
>JBBRCW010000454.1:0-4453 GCA_038204535.1 Chitinophagales bacterium
AACACAAAGGCATACAACTACGGGGCGCTTTACCGGCCATGGATGCACCCACGGTTTACCTGACTGGTTTTACGCCATTTAAACATACACTTCAGCTGTCTTAAAAAAACACCTGATATAAATTGAATAAATTAGCGTTGTTTAATGTCGGCAGCCAGAATAAGAGTACGGCTTTACTGGTTCCGATGGTTATCGGTTCACACCTGAACTGTCTTATTATCCATCAACTATTTTGGATTTCATCATTATAACAAAGAATTTTGTCAGACAGAAAATGCCAGAACCAAAAATCTTAAAATCAATGAAACTATTGCCGATCCTGCTTTTTACGCTTTCATTATGCCCCCTGGTGTTACCGGCCCAAAAAGCCTTTCAGAAAAAAGTTCAGACAGATATGATTTTGGCCGAAGACGGCGCTGTGATCAACCTTCCCGAAGGCACCTTCTCCCTTACCAACACGCTGTCGCTCGAAGGAAAGAAGAAGATCACCATACGCGGTAAGGGTATGGATAAGACCATCCTTAGTTTTAAAGGCCAGACCGATGGCGCCGAAGGCATCCGCGTAAGCGACGGAAATGATATTGTACTGGAAGGCTTTACCGTGCAGGATGCAAAAGGCGATGCGATAAAAACCATGCACGTAACCGGTATCACTTTCAGGGATGTAAAAACAGAATGGACCGGCACCCCCGGCCCCGATAATGGCGGCTATGGATTGTATCCCGTACAATGCAAAAATGTTTTAATAGACAAATGCCAGGCGATCGGCGCTTCAGACGCCGGCATCTATGTGGGCCAATCGCAGGAAATCGTGGTTAAAAATTCCATTGCTTACCATAACGTTGCCGGTATTGAAATTGAAAACTCGCTGCGCGCCAAAGTGTATGATAATGAAGCTTACGAAAACACCGGCGGCATCCTGGTATTCGACCTGCCCGACCTGGTACAGAAAAAAGGCGGCGATGTAAAAGTGTATAACAACCATATTCACGATAACAATTACGAAAATTTTGCACCTAAAGGCAACATCGTTGCTACCGTTCCAAGTGGAACCGGAATCCTGATCATGGCAACCAAAGGAGTGGAAATATATGATAACCGCATCATCAATAACCAAACTTCAGGCACAGGCATTATCAGCTATTTAACAACAGGTAAATCCATTAAAGATGCAGCCTACGATCCGTTTTCTTCGGATATCTCCATTTACAACAACATATACAAACGCAAAACGGGGTTACCCGTTGCTACTGACCAAATCAGTACAGTTGTTGCCAAAAAGTATGGCGAAAACATACCGCATATTTTGTACGATGGCATTCGCAATCCCGCCCTGCTAAATGCAAAAGGCGATTGGATAGCCGGACAATGCATATCCATTGTTAACAACAATGAACAGTCCATTGTAAACCTTGATGTTGAACACCGCTTCGCCGGTATGGCCAGGGCAGACGATCAATTTAAATGTGCCAATTAAGCCATGATAAGAGTTAGTGTCATCACCATAGCCTGCTTTATTTTGCTGGCTTCTTTTTTTACCGTATCGGGTCCAAAGTATCCCGAAAAATTATCGGCCTTTAAAATTTTTGAAGGCGACATGAAAGCATTGAAGCCTGCTAAGGACTTTGTGCCCTATGGCCTTAATACCCCGTTATATTCTGACTATGCGGAGAAACTACGGTTTGTCCGTTTGCCCGATGGAAGCGCTGTTAGCTATAACTCCGACGAGGTGCTTGCCTTCCCCACCGGTACTATGCTGGTAAAAACCTTTTATTATTCTGCTGATTTTCGAAAGCCAGGGCAAAATAAAAACATTATTGAAACCCGCTTACTTATTAACGAACCCGCAGGATGGAAAGCAATAACTTATGTATGGAACGATGAACAAACAGATGCTGAGCTGGAAATTGCCGGCGATGAAAAGCAGGTAGATTTTATAGATGGCGAGGGAATTTCGCAGCACGTTCGGTATGTAATACCCAATCAAAACCAATGCAAGGGCTGCCACAACGTAAACGATCAGATAAAGCCGATAGGCCCTTCGGTATCGCTGCTAAATGGTTTATATACCTATGCTTCGGGCAGTCAAAATCAATTGGATTATTGGAAGGCGCATAGAATGATTACCGGCGTTCCTGCCAAAGCCAATATCCCCAAAACCGCCGTTTGGAACGACCCTTCCACCGGAGACCTGAATGCCCGTGCCCGTGCCTACCTGGCCGTTAATTGTGCCCACTGCCACCGCCGCGAAGGGCCCGCGCAAACCTCGGGGCTGTTTCTGCAGCAAAATGAAAAAGACCCGACTGCCATAGGTATCAACAAAGCGCCGGTAGCCGCGGGAAAAGGCTCGGGAGGCAGAATGGTGGACATATTACCCGGTAAAGCGCAGCAATCTATTCTTTGGTATCGTATGCAATCCGGCGATCCCGGCGAACGTATGCCCGAACTGGGCCGCAACCTGGTTCATAAAGAAGGAGTGGCACTCATTCAGCAATGGATAGACCAAATGAAATAGTAAAAAATGAATGTTTTAACAGGAGCAATTAAGATTGAAAGTATCAAGAGTTCTGACAGCATTATATTTACCAACGAAGCTGCCAGATTATTATTCTAAAGTTGAAAAAGCATCTATCTTAAAATATCTGGATCAAATTTTGGAAGAAAGCAAATAGAAAATCTGTAAACCATAAAATCTCACGAATGAAAAAAGAAAAATTATTGCTTGTGTTTTTATTGATTGTCACGGGCAGCATAGCACAATCCGGTGGATGGACCAACCTGTTTGATGGTAAAACCCTGAAGGGTTGGCACCAGCTAAATGGCAAGGCGAAATACACTGTAGCCAATGGAACCATAACCGGTACGACTGTACCTAAAGAGCCCAATTCATTTTTAGCAACCGATAAAGAATACGGCGATTTTATTTTGGAAGTAGAATTGAAAGTGGGAAAAATGAACTCAGGCATCCAGATCAGAAGCCTTTCAACCCCTGAATTTAATAATGGCCGGGTACACGGCTACCAGGTAGAGATTGATCCGTCGGACCGCGCCTGGTCGGGCGGCATATACGATGAAGCCCGCAGGGGTTGGCTATACCAGACTGAGATGAACCCATCTGCCAAAAAAGCTTTTAAAAAAGATGGATGGAACAAGTACCGGATTGAGGCGATCGGTCCGGTCATAAGAACATGGGTAAATGATATACCGGTTGCTTATTTGGTGGATGACATGACGCCCAAAGGTATTATTGCCTTGCAGGTGCATGGTATAAAAGAAAACGAAGGTGGTCAGCAGATCCAATGGAAAAATATACGCATACAAACCGGCCCAGCCATGAAACCCAGGCCGCCCGATCTTTCTACACCGGTGGCCAATTACACCCTTAATACTTTATCTCCGCAAGAAAAGGCCCAGGGCTTTCGCATGCTTTTTAATGGTAAAGATCTTAGCGGCTGGAGAGGTGTTAACCAAACCGCACCACCCCAGTACGGCTGGCAGGTGGAGGATGGACTGCTGCACATTTTACCGTCGAGCGGCGAGGGACAAAAACATGGTGACCTCTTAAGCAAAGACCAGTTTAAAGCATTTGAATTAAACTTCGATTTTAAACTGACTGAAGGCGCTAATTCGGGCGTGAAATATTTTGTAACCGAGCCGAAGGGATCAACCAGCGCAGGTTTAGGATTAGAATACCAGGTGCTGGACGATGAGCGCCACCCCGATGCGAAAATGGGCACCGAAGGCAACCGTACATTGGCCAGTTTATACGACCTGATACCTGCGGATAAATTGGACCCCCGTTTTCAACAAAAGATAGGCGAATGGAACCATGGAAAAATTGTTGCGTATCCAAATAACCTGGTGCAGCACTGGCTTAATGGGTTTAAGGTGGTAGAATATGTGCGGGGCAGCAATATTTACAAAGTGTTGGTTGCTCACAGCAAGTATGCCAAAGAAAAAAACTTTGGCATGGTCGAACAAACCCCCATTCTTATTCAAGACCATAACAACTCGGTGTATTATTCCAATATTAAAATCAGGGAGTTGAAATAAGTAGGTCAGTCTGGCGATAGTCCTTAAAATGAAGTAGGAACAATCGCTTTTGCCCATTGTTGGTCGCTGACCAACAATATTATCGGGTTTGACCATTAGAGCCATTATATGAAAACGGGGAAGAATGATTTGGGTTCTTGCAGTACTGTCTACATTGAGTGTTGGCCGGCGACCAACAATGGCAAGGTTCTGCATTTCATGTCATCCTGAGTGATTAATTTTTGGTTCCCAAAAAAGTTCTTTGAAGATGACAGAGCAAAAAGCTTTTACCTTCCCGAAAATTGAACTTTTACCAGCCCTTAAACCTGCTTGCATAAGTTTCCCCGCCTTTTAAAGGAGGGGACAGAATGTTTTTATAACTTGTTATAAAAACATTCAGGGGTGGTTAAACGCAGCACAT
>JBBRCW010000455.1:0-4450 GCA_038204535.1 Chitinophagales bacterium
CTTAAAAAACGAAGGGGTTGCAAAAATCAGAACCATTAATGAGAACGAAGACCTCTCCATTGTAGAATATGAACTAAAAACGTTTGTTTGCGAAGGGGAATATCATGAAGGATTAAAGAAGATACTTGAATATTACCTACAGAATTATAAAAGCGCAGAACAGCCTGCGTTTTGGGTGAGCGGATTTTACGGTAGTGGTAAATCGCACCTGGTAAAAATGGCCAGCTACCTGTGGAACGACTTTGAATTTCCGAATGGCAAAACCGCCAGAAGTATTAAACCACTACCGCAGGATATTAAAGACCTGTTTGTTGAAATAGACCGAAAGCAATCCATACAGGGGAAACTTTCTATTTCCGGTACATTACGGGATTTTCCCTCAAAGGATATTCGTTATTCGTTTCTGCAAATATTCCTAAACTCATTGGGATTGCCTCAGCAGTATCATCACTTTAAATTTGTATACTGGGCAAAAAAAGAAGGTATATATGATAATCTGAAGGCTTTGGTAGAAGCCTCCGGCAGAGATTTTAAAAAGGAAATTGAAAACATTTTTGTATCACCGGTACTTGCCAAATCGGTTCTTACATTGATGCCTGAGATGGCAGAAAACGAGATGAAACTAAAAGAGCTTTTTAAAGCTCAATTTCCAAGAATGGAAACCATTGGCCGGGAAGATTTTGTTAGGACCATACGGGAAGAAATTCTACCTCTTTCTTTCGGTGATAAAATTCCCTGCACCATTATTATTCTTGACGAGGTACAACAATTTATAGGACAGGATAGTAATCTTGCGTTTGACGTGCAGCTTTTAGCCGAAGACCTTTGTTCAAGATTTGATGGCAAATTTTTATTGGTGGGTACCGGCCAAAATGCCTTAACCGATACGCCCAATTTGCAGCGGCTGATGGCACGTTTTCGGGTTCCTATTCAATTGTCTAATACCGACATTCAAACGGTTATTCGTAAAACTATTTTAGAAAAAAAACCATCGGCGTTTACCCCTTTGCAAACCAAACTCGAAAGTTCGTCGGGTGAAATTGCCCGAAACCTGGAAGGAACTGTTTTTGGATATATAACGGAAGACAAAAACACCCTGGTGGCAGACTATCCTTTACTGCCATCCACAAGAAAGTTTTGGTATAAAGTGTTGCAGGTAATAGATGTGGCCGGTACATCGGGCCAGCTTCGCAATCAATTACGTATTATTGACGATAGCTTAAAATCAATTGCGGACCTTGAAGTAGGGCAGGTGGTGCCCGCCGATTTTATTTTCAACCAAAATCAAACGCAACTCATACAGGCTGGCCTGCTTTTAAACGACACCAGCAACCAAATACAGGAACGAAAGGCCAAAGGTGGTGATGCTGCCATGGAAGGAAGGATTTTAAGCGCTGTATTCTTATTAGACCAGATAACTTCCAACATTCCGGATACAGGACTTAAATCGAATGAAAAGACAATTGCGGATTTGTTGATAGACAACTTAAACAGTAACTCAGATACCTTTCGCAATAAGGTAACGGACCTGGTTAAAAAACTGGCAGGCGAAAACGTACTGATGCCCATAGAAAAGGAGTTTAAGTTGCAAACAAAGATTGGATCGGAGTGGGGAGCAGCAGTATCAGAAACAGTATATTAAGCTGAACAACGCTGGCGAAGATCAAATACTATCATTAAGAAAGGAAAAGCTGTTGGCGCACTTTAAGGCAAAAACCGGGGGTATTAATGTAACCCAGGGTACATCCCGTACTGTGCGTGATTTTGACTTATGGAATAATGATATCATGCCCAACACCGAGCATAAACTAAATGTTTGGCTCAGGGATGGCTGGTTTGAAAATGAAGCAGCCGTCATTAACGAAATCAGGATTGCGGGCAATGATGCGCCACTGGCTTATGTGTTTATAAAGAAACTGAGAGACCCGGAATTGAGGACGGAGATCATTAAATTTCTTGCCACCGGTCTCGCCGTTAATGCCATGGGCCTTCCGTCTACACCGGAGGGGGAACAAGCCAAACGAAGTATGGAAACCCGCCAATCGCAGGCCAAAAACGCCATCAACGAACTGATAGAAAAAATTTGCGACGAAGCAACGGTGTACCTGGCGGGTGGTAATAAAATTCAGTCGGGTACATTAAAAGAAAATATACAGGAGGCATTGAATAGCATTGCGGTGCGGCAGTTTCCCGAATTTAATGCCAAGGCCGACAATGCGCATTGGGGCCAGGCCTTAACAAGGGCGCAGGCCGGTAATCCTGACGCCTTAAATTCCATTAATTACAGTGGAGATGTGGACAAGCATCCCGTAGCGGCTGAGATACTCCGGTTTTTAGGCAACGCCCAAAAAACAGGCAGGGACATCCGCAACCAGTTTATGAAATCGCCCTACGGATGGCCGCAGGATGCGATAGATGCCATCCTGATCCTGCTTACTAAACTGCAACACATTTCAACTGCCGAAACCGATCTGAAACCCGGCAAAATTAACCAGGCATCTTTTAAAAAAGAGATACATATTTTGGGTGCAAAGGATAAAATTGGCATCCGCAAATTGTTTCAGGATGCCGGAATTACCTGTCCGCCCAACCAGGAGATATTTCCTTATTCCAACGAATACCTCAACAAACTTAAAACCTTAGCAAGCCGGGTAAGTGGTGATGCACCCAGGCCCGAACCTATCAGCACCGATTTTATTAAAGCCATTGAAAACAAAGAAGGCAATGAAAGGCTGTTGGAAATATTGCAGCAAAAAGAAGATTTACAGGCTAAGTATAACGATTGGAAAGCAAAAGCCGTTCTGGTGGATGAAAGGGAACCGTTGTGGGATTCCCTTGTTAGCCTGGTTGACCATGCACCCGACGAACCGGGATTGGATCATCTAAAAAACGAGACTAACGCCATTAAGGATAATCGCCTGCTGTTGCAGGAACCTGACAACATACAGCCACTCTTAAATGAAATATCGGCCCGGTTGGTTGATGTGTTAAATGCCAGGAAACAACAATACGTTAATCTTTACGATGAAAATATGACCAGCCTGCAGGCCAATGAATACTTCAAAAAGCTAACACCCGAAGAAAAGCATCGTATTTTGGTAACGCACCAGTTGCTGGTAAAGCCGGAAATTAAATCGCTGGATGCACTCGCTTTACTAAACCAATTGCAAAAGGCTACTTTATATACATGGGATACTAAAATAGCCGCTTTGCCGGGGCAGTTTCAGTCGGCACTGGATGATGCTATAAAACTGTCAGAACCACAGGCAGCTACCTATAACCTGCCCCGTACCACCATCAGCAGTCAGGCGGATATTGATAAGTATGTTGCATCGGTAAAGGCGGAGTTAGAAGCATTATTATCCACCTCAAGTTCCATTATTGTAAAATAAGTAGGCATGGCTAAACAAGTATCTGCACCCACCCAATACCATCAATTGCTTGTCCAACTCAAGCAGCACATTCGTTCTGTGCAGGCAAAGGCAGCCCTGGCGGTTAATACTTCGCTCATTCAATTGTATTGGAACACCGGTAAAATGATTGCCGAAAACCAGGCACTGTTTGAAGGTAGAAATAGCTATGTAGCCCAATTGGAAGAAGACCTGCGGGAAGAATTTCCGGATATAAAGGGCTTCTCCCGTTCCAATCTTTTTTACATGCGGAAGTTCTATCAGTTTTATGCCGGTGCCATTTCAGTCCAACAGCTTGTTGGACTCAGTGAGATCACCACTGAAATTTCAGTGCAACAACTTGCTGCACTCAATCCTGAAAATCCAGTCCAACAGCCTGTTGGACTGAGTGCATTGTTTTCAATACCCTGGGGCCACCACGTGGTCATTATCAATAAAATAAAACAGGTAGACGAAGCCTTGTTTTACATTAGCCAAACCATTGAACACAACTGGAGCCGGGCTATACTTACCTTGCAGATTGAACAAAACCTGTTTGCACGGAAGGGAAAGGCCATCACCAATTTTAAAAATACCCTGCCCGAACAGCAGGCATTGATGGCTTCGCAAATTTTAAAAGACCCCTACAACTTTGGTTTTCTTACCATGGAGCCCAAAATGCAGGAGCTGGATATAGAACGGCAACTGACAGAGCATATTACAAAGTTCCTGCTCGAACTGGGCAAGGGCTTTGCCTTTATTGGCCGTCAATATCCATTAGAGGTAGGCGACAAAGATTACCGCCTCGATCTGCTATTTTATCACATTCGCCTCCGTTGCTTTATAATAATTGACTTGAAGGGAACCGGGTTTACCCCGGAGTTTGCGGGTAAAATGAATTTTTACTTATCGGCGGTGGACGACCTGTTGAAAACAGAGGCCGACCAGCCATCCATCGGTATTATTCTTTGCAAAAACAAAAACAAGGTGGAAGTGGAATATGCCCTGCGGGGAATGAGCAAGCCCATTGGCGTAAGTGAATTTACCGTTACCCAGGCCCT
>JBBRCW010000456.1:0-4405 GCA_038204535.1 Chitinophagales bacterium
ATTTCATCCTTGCAGCCGCAAAATGTACAAGCGTATCCATTTTTCCATTTGATAGCATATAGGTAAGCATGGCAATCAGCTTGACATTTAAACCTCTTTCCGAACTCAATTGCATTAATTCCATAAAATAAGTCATCCATAACTATAATATTTAGCACAAAAATACTAAAGAATATAGCTGAACGACAATCTTTTCAACAGTATGCGTACAAAATACCTAATCCTAAATTTTTATTATGAAACGGACTACTTGCTTTTCAGCAATTTTGATACTTTTCTTCGGATTTTATTCCTGTAAAGACAAGCAATTACGGGAAACACTGGTTATTTATTCGCCACATGGCAAAGAGCTATTAGGAGAATTTGAAAAGCAATATGAAAAGAAGTATCCTACTGTTGATATACAATGGATGGACATGAGCTCACAAGAAGTTTTTGACAGGGTGCAGACAGAGTCGCAGAACCCGCAGGCAGATTTGTGGTGGGGCGCGCCGGCCACCATTTTTATGCGAGCCGAAAAAATGGGGCTGCTTCAAGCTTACCGACCTACCTGGGCCGACGAGGTGCCAGCCTACGCACAAAGCAAACACGATTTTTGGTTTGGTACGTTTTCTACACCGGAAGTAATTGCTTTCAACGATAAGCGGCTAACCTTAGCCACCGCGCCAAAAAACTGGAGTGATTTGATCAGACCCCAATGGAAAGGTAAGGTTGTTCTTCGCAACCCGATGGCCTCCGGCACATTAAGAACCATTTTTTGTGCGATGATTGCTCAATCGCTGAAAGAAACAGGCAATGAAAATGATGGCTGGGCGTGGTTAGCCTTGTTAGATAAAAATACAGCTATATATTCCGCAGATCCCACTCAGATGTATACAAAACTCGGAGGCGAAAATGAAGCGTTACACTTTGGAACATGCCTGATATCGTTCTGCAAAAAAGGAAATACAATTTTCCCTTTGGATATGTGTTTCCGCAAAGTGGTACGGTGGTGCTCACCGATGCGATCGCCATTCTAAAAGGTACCAGACATGAGAAACTTGCTAGAAATTTTTATGAGTTTGTCACTTCGCAGGAAAGCCTCCTGCTTCAGGGCCGAAAAGTATTATCGAATTCCGTCCCGGACCGATTTGCCAAGTGATAAACTACCGTCATGGCTGAATGCTGCCTATTATAAAGCTCTTGACATTGACTGGGAGCTGGTAGCAGACAAAGAAACTGAATGGATGAGAAAGTGGGACGCTGACATTAAATCGAACAAATAAAAATCTATCTTATGTTTCTTGAACTGAAAGCAATCAATAAAGGCTACGGTGGTAGACAGGTATTACACAACATCGACCTGACAGTGGAGAAGGGCAAGTTTGTATCCTTGCTCGGGCAAAGCGGGTGCGGAAAAACAACTCTGCTCCGGATCATTGCAGGTCTTGAAGATGCCGACAGCGGCTGTATTCTTGTTAATGGGAAAGACGTGACTGCAATGCCTGTTCAGCAGCGTAATATTGGCTTCGTATTTCAAAACTTTGCGCTGTTCCCTAACATGACAATCTTTGACAACATTGCCTTTGGCTTGAAGGTGAAAAAACTTGCCGCAAAGCAGATAAAATACAAAGTAGAAGAAGTGCTTGAAAAAGTTATTCTTTCAGAAAAAGCAAGGCGAAATGTTTGTGAACTGAGCGGCGGCGAGCAACAAAGAGTAGCGTTGGCGAGAGCCATTGTAATTGAACCGTAAATTTTGCTGCTCGATGAACCGTTATCTAACCTGGATTATTCTATGCGATTGCAGGCGAGAGCCGAGCTAAAAAGGTTGCAAAATGAGCTTTGCATTACTACCGTTTATGTAACCCATGACCAGACTGAGGCACTTGCACTTTCAGATGAAATTGCAGTGCTGAACAAGGGAGGCATTGTGCAAAATGGAAGTCCCAAAGAGGTTTATAATAATCCTATTGATTCGTTTTCGGCAAGTTTTGTTGGCCGTTATAATCTTTTCGACGGTAAACAGCTTGCAACTTTGTTTGGGCAGGCATTTGCCGCAAATGGATTGGTAGCTGTCTTACCAGAAAATCTTTTCCTTCAAAAAACCACAACTCCAACAAATATTTTCATTACAGACATTTCTTTTACGGGTGCACTGACTGAATACATTCTTTCAACGGGTTCGCAGGTATTCAAAGCCGTTTCATTTGCCAATGGCTCCTCGGCATTTAAGAAAGGCGAATGCGTCTCATTGATTGTATCAAAAGAGAACGTAAAATCTCTGGAGTTAAATTAAGTATGAATAGAAAACTAAATACCGCCGAACTTTTGCTTGTCGTTGCTACCGTTTTGTTTTTAGTTGGATACATTGTTTATCCCTTGCTTAAACTGGTGGTGATTGCCCGACCAAATTTGGAAGCAGTACACCTGTTGACAAAAAAACAGGTAATTACTGCTTGTATTAATTCGGTGCTTCTTTCGGTGCTTTCTGTGGTAGTTTGCGCTCTTATAGGAACTTACTTTGCCTATACTTTTCACTTCAAAAATATTGTTTTAAGGAAGGTGCTGACAATGATTATTTTATTGCCAATTGCTATTCCGCCCATAACTGGCGTAATATCTTATCTTTTTTTACTGGGCGATAACGGCTTGGTTATGAAAGTATTTTCTATACATAATATCAGCTTTACTGGTTTTAAAGTCATATTGGCTATTCATCTTTATTCCTTTTATCCTTTATTTTACTTGTTTACGGGAAATGCGCTGAAAGCAATGGACAACAGTATTGTGGAGGCGGCACATACATTAGGAGGGAGCAAAACTAAAATATTCTTCAGCATTATACTTCCGCAGCTACGGCCGGCTTTATTTGGAGCCGCCTTGCTTACATTTATGGCGAGTTTAGCTTCTTTTTCAGCCCCATTTATTTTTGGGGGTTCCCAGCGATTTCTGACAACCGAGATCTATTATGCAAAAATCAATGGCGACACTGCCCTTTCAGCCCTGCTTTCACTTCTATTGGCGGCAATATCGATTGGCATTCTTTTAATCTTCAGGCTCTATGGTAATGACATTCCAACGGTTGGCAGAACAAAAGGAACAGCCAAAACTATGGTGCGGGGAACCAATGGAAAGTTAAACGCCTGGCCAACCGTCATAACCATATTGTTTTGTTTAATTATTCTGCTACCAATCATTTCACTGTTCATCATTTCACTTGCACCTGAAAACTTCATGATGAGCGATGACTTGAATTTTTCGTTATCGTGGCATAACTATTTATTATTAATTAATAACGATGATTTCCTGCAGCCATTTTTTAATTCAATTAAAACGTCATTGGTAGCTGTGGGCTTTACGGTCATCATTGGCTTGTCAGTTGCATACATATTACATGAATGGCGGTTTTTTGGTAAATCAATTTTCGAAGCAATTTCTACATTACCAATATGGAATACCGGGGACAGTGATAGCCATCTGCCTGATTTTAAGTTTCAATCGACCCACTATTTTTGCTTTTAACAATATTCTGGTCGGCTCATTTTGGATTCTTCCAGTTGCTTATACCATCCGCAATTTGCCAATCATAACGCAAGCTGTAAAATCAGGTTTGCGAGCTGTTGACGCTCGGTTGAAGAAGCATCAGCAACCTTGGGCGCTAATAAGTTCAGAACTTGGCGTTCTATCACTCTGCCCTTAATTTTCCCTTTCGTTATCGAAGGTGCTTTACTCGTATTTATCAATTCATTCGGAGAGTTTGTAGCTACAGTTCTTCTCTATAATCCTTCTTCCAAAACAATGCCCATTGAAATCTATGGCCAGATCTGGCTTTATAACAACGGGATGGCAGCAACCTATGGCGTGATCTTGTTTTTGATTGTTATTGGTGTTATTTATTTAACGAGATTAATTAAATATAGGAGCGGCATTTAATCTATCCCGCATTAGAAAGTTGGCTTATTTGTACCTAAAACTATTTTTTTTTGATTTTTCCCCTTTCAGGTAAATTGGAAATAAGGCATCAAACGAAAATGTGCATTATTTGAAAACTGTCAAATAAGTAAGTAGTTGTTTGTAATCATAATACCAATAATTTTCTTTTATTAAATGTTCCATAATTCTGGAAGATATTCTCTCAAAACTTTTCGTATTTGTAATACTTGCTTATTTGAAAACATTTTTCGGCAGTCCGAGTAATCTATAAAGTTGGGCTTCTGTTCTCCCTAAACAATTCTACAAAATCATGTTAGCAGCTTTCCATTGGGAATTAAAGGATTTCCTGATAATTCAGTTTCTTTAGATTTGAAGTATTCTTGTAATATGAAACATCTTATCGCTTCCTCGACCTACCCGTTTGAACCGGATTTTACCGGCTAGGTGTAAAAGACCATAAAAATTTTAAAAAAAGTTTTCGCTAAAATGTATA
>JBBRCW010000457.1:0-4396 GCA_038204535.1 Chitinophagales bacterium
TTAATTTCTGACCAGTTTTCGTTTACTGAAGGTCCATCCACAGACAAAAAAGGGAACGTTTATTTTACCGACCAGCCTAATAACAAGATTTGGAAATATGGTACGGATGGCAAGTTGTCTGTTTTTTTGGACAATGCCGGCCGTTCAAACGGAACTTTTTTTGATCAGGCTGGGAACCTTGTTACCGCTGCTGACGAAAACAACCAACTGTGGTCCATCAGCCCGCAAAAAAAGATAACTGTATTGTTAGAAAATTCTGGTGGAAAATTACTGAATGGCCCCAACGATCTTTGGATACGTCCTGGCGGCGGCATTTATTTTACAGATCCATATTATAAAAGAAACTACTGGACCCGGCAACAACCGCCGCTTGATGGCCAGTATGTTTATTACCTGGCTGCGGGCTCAAAAGAACCTGTCGCCGTTGTTACATCTCTTAAAAAACCCAATGGTATAATTGGCACACCCGATGGTAAATACCTTTACGTGGCAGACATTGGTGGCGACAAAACTTACAAATACACCATAGAAAAAAATGGTGAGCTTACGAATGAAGTGCTCTTTTACCCTAAAGGCTCCGATGGCATGACGACAGACAAAGAAGGCAATATTTACCTGACCGGTAAGGGGGTTACTATTATCAGCCGTGCCGGAGAACTGATAGAAAACATACCTATAGACGCTGGCTGGACAGCCAACATCACCTTTTGCGGAAAGGACCGGCATCAGCTCTTTATAACCGCATCGCAAAAAGTATATGTGCTAGATATGAAGGTGGCGGGCGTATATTGATTATCTGGTTTGGCGCCAATATGTCCCCATTTAATATTGAATTGTATTACAATGACGCATCTTCAAGTGTTGAAATTCAGGGCTTAATTAGTATTCTTTTTAAGGATTCCTATCCGATCAAAATCGGGATCGAACAAAAGCATTTTGAAACAAGTGTCATTACCATTTTTTTCAGGATCGCCTGGTCGGCATTTTAGGATGACGGCTCTGGAATTGCAGCTCTATAAATAGTACGTCATGCCGGGCCTGATCCGGCATCTCCTGTCGTTTGATAGATGTTTGTCATTCAGGTTCGCCTTTTTACAGCTAACGCAAGACAATGTTACCCCGCCACGATTTCTAATTAATTCTACGCCTTTCAAATTCCAGATATAATCTGACTTTTCACTCGCTTCCGTAGTAGAAGACATACGGAGAGCCTTCGTGATATCTAAAAATTGGCCGGGCCGATGGCTCTTTAAAATATTTCTTGTCCAAATACCCCGGATTAAAATCCGGGGCTACCAGATGGATTGAGCCTACGGCTCAGCAACAATAATTTCCTCACCCTCTCAAATCTCAAACCGGTAACGGTTTTTTCGCAGATAGTATCAGGGGTATCCTGAGATAAACTTACAAGGACACAATTTTAAGCGTTAAATTTTTAAGGCTTGTTATGGACACTTTTTTTAATCGAAGGGATGATAGATTCCTTGTTTTTATGACGAGGGCGGGTAACGATCTTTAACCATGCGTCATTACCATTTAGTCCAAAGACCCCTGGTCGTTAATTTAGGAAGACACTATTGCCCCGATGGGATTTTATTAAAAGCTATTTTGTTATAGGGCCGGCAACTATAACGGAGTCTTCGGGTTTATTGGCGGCGGGTTTGGTCTCGTTAATGATCTTCGGAAAATCTTTTCTGTACGAAATACTTACTCCCTGCCTGTTTCTGCGGCCCACATCTCCGGATGAAATATCGAGGTTATTGCGGTTAAATATGATGGCCCTCAATTTTCTGTCTTGCGACAATACAATCTCTACTGTAAGGTCGGGCAGCCATTGCACATTGCCCAAAGCATTGCTGGTAGTTGTATTGCTTCCCATCTTAAAGTCGAGGTCGCCGCCAAAGGTGATGATCACTTTGTTATTAAATAACCCATAGCCTAATTTAAAATTTACCTGCTGGCGATCTATATTGCTGGCGGTGACATTGCCGCTAAACAGGCTGCTGCTGTTATACAATGAGGTGCTTACATCAAACTGCAGGCTTCGGTCGCCCGTAATTTTATATAGCAGGTTCGATACTACGTTATTAACCTGTTTCGATATCATTTCGGAAATTGTATTAAAGCCCAGGGTAGTAAAATTGCTTCCCAGGTTGCGGCCTTCGCCGTAGGGTGCAAACTGGCCAAATACTATCAGGTAGGTAACCTGTTTAAGCATTTCGTTATCATCCTGCTCTACCTTGGTTAAAAACTGGTTGAACGTTTCATCGTTCTTTACCTGCGTGCCAGTAGGAAAATCAAGACTGAATTTTATAGTAGGCTTTTGAAGATTATCGGTAAGGTTGGCAATTACATAAACATCTCCTTTGTAGCCCTGCGCCACACCACCCAGGTTTTGGTTACCTACCAGGTCGCCCAATCTTACATTTTCAGCAACGTATAAAGCCTCAATATTTATTTTGGCGTTGTACGGGTCGCCATTCCATTCAATAAAACTGCCCGCATCTTCTTTTAGAATAAAAGGCTTTCGTATAAAAGACTGAAAGTTAAAATCGTAGCTGCCCTTTTGAATTTCATACCGCCCTTTTATGGTCAGTTCATCTGTAGTGCCGGCATGAATCTTTAATCGCCCGAAACCATTGGCTTTTATGATGTCGCCTGTCAGTTCATCCAGGATTACGTCAATTTTTGCCAGCGGATTAGCAACCAGATCAAGATCGACAACTATGTTATTTAAATTCTCAGGCCCCAATGTTTTCATTTCTGTTCCGTACTGCTTAAACACAATAAAGTCGGCCTCAGCACTTTCGCGGGTGGTAGTGGTAGGTATGTAAATGTGCGAACTGTCGGTTGGCTCGCCTGTTATTTCCACGTGCATATTTTCCTGCGGGCCTGTTAGGCTTAAGGTTGCCTTGCCTATAGCAGTTCCATAAAATTGCGCGTTGTCGTTTGCTCTTGTATCAATTAGTAACATTCGTGGTGTACTTATATCAAAATCGTAGCGCAGGTTTTTAAAACCCTTTTGATAAAGCTTTCCGGTTACCGTGCCGGTATTGCCAAACTTATCTTTGATCTTAAACTTTCCAAAGTCCATTACGCCATCGGAAAAATCGAAATAGGCAGAGTCGATTTTGTATCTCACCTTGGTAAAATTGACGAGCAAACTGGCATCTTTTATTTTTATTTTGCCCAGTAATTCAGGTTTATTAATGTTTCCGTTTAATTCAAGGGTTCCGGTGGCCAGTCCATTAATGTCGGTAAATATTTCGCTCAAAAACATATTTACAATGGTTACCCGGGTATTGTTTAAAACGAAAGCCGTATGCAGGGGTGCCCCGATAGAGTCTTTTAAATTGTAAAATCCTTCGGCATTAAAATTGTAAAAATCGTTGGGCGATTGCACGTTAAAGGCGATTTTACCGCTTCCTTTATTGTAAGAACTGTTTATTTTAATGACGCCGATTGAGTCGTTATTTAACCTGAACTGGTCGGCCTGCAAAGTAGCCTCTGCATTAAATTGGCCATAAAAATCTTTTAAGACGATACTGCCGCTTGCCAATCCTTCCATTCGGGGGTCTTTGGTTATAAGCGGCGAAAAATCACCAATATTCAGGTTAGTTAGTTTTATTACCAGGTCGCTTTGGTCAAAATCCCCATCGTGTTTAGTAGCCACTTCAATTACCTGGTCGCCTTGTGTAAAACGAATATTGTCTGCAGAAACAAACCGTTGCCTCACAACTATCTCGCCTTCTTTTTCGAGTACCCAGCGTTTGTCGTTTATTACAAAATCGCTGGGATTAAATTTTACCCTCACACCATCGGTTAGTGTAGTAAGATCGGCATTCAGATTAAGCTCGTTCAAGGTGCTGCTTGCCTTGGTGTGTATGCTGACTTTTGAAAAATCCTTTTGCGAATTAATGCTGATGGTGGTATTGGGGAAGGTAGTGCTGTCGCTGATTTTTATTTCGTCAATCTCTCCGTCCAGCTGTAGTTTGTCGAGGTTTCCTTTGCCGTTAAGCGACACATTGGTAAATCCATATTGGTTATAAGCAAAATAGGGAACGTAGGTATTCAGTACAAAGAGCGTATCAATTGTATTAATGTTGCCCATTAAGTTACTATTGATGAAACCGGACAAATTGCTGTTTAAAAGGGGGGTGTAGTTTTCTATATTACGCGTATTTACTTCAAAAGAAAATCGCTGGTCTTTAGGTTCGCGGGCCGGTTGTTTAATATAAGCCGGGTAATATTTGTGCAGAAAAACCTGGAAGCTGACAGGCAGGTCGAGTATATTATACTCTCCTATAATCTTTGCGTCAAATTCGTTACTGTTTACAGTTAATGAGCGCTTATTATTTAAAAACTGCGATTCGAGTGTTAGCGAGTCTACGTTTAT
>JBBRCW010000458.1:0-4379 GCA_038204535.1 Chitinophagales bacterium
ATTATTTTGGTTGAAAGGCCTACTGCTATACCATCGGCACCCTGCGCCAACAGCAAAGGAAACTTCATGGGCAACGTTACGGGCTCGTTTTTACGGCCATCGTAGCTCAATTGCCATTCGGTTGTTTTTGCATTAAAGGCAACCTCCAATGCAAACTTACTCAGCCGGGCCTCTATATAACGCGGCGCCGCCGCATCGTCGCCGGTGCGCACATCGCCCCAGTTGCCCTGCGTTTCTATCAGCAAATCTTTCTGACCCAGGTTTACAATAGCATCGCCTATTGAAGCATCGCCATGCGGGTGATATTGCATGCTTTGCCCTATAATGTTCGCCACTTTATTAAACCGGCCATCATCCATCTCCTTCATGGCATGTAAAATGCGCCGCTGTACCGGTTTTAAACCATCTTCAATTGCAGGCACCGCCCTTTCAAGAATTACATAAGAGGCATAATCGAGAAACCAGTTTTTATATTGACCGTTTACGCCGCTCAGGTTACTGTTTACATCTAAAATTGAATTTGAACTTTTCGCCATTTATCTTTTCTCCATTTAAAGCCGCAATTTACATTTATCGCAACAACCAGATAAATGTTGTTTGGGGTAATAAGAATTGGGTTCAATTATTGGTTGGATGGTTTGGGTTTTGTGCTGTGGGGGGAGTCGCTCGTTACCGGCTTCTTGTTTTGCCGGAGTCTCCTACTCCACGAAGTGCGGGGGGCAGGGACCGCGGCATCACACGTTTTCGGTTTGGTTTAGGTGTGATCGTTACCCATGCCGCGTTCGCTTGGCTGGCCCCTCGCTCGTTTAAGTGTTCCGAAGGACACTTAAATGGAAAAGAAAAACCAGGACTGCGTCCGGCAGAATTTATACTAATTCCAAATCAATTTTACCTTTCTCATTTGTGCAATAATTTATTGCTCTGCTGTTATTTATAATGCCATGCATGCCGGGTCCCTTGGCTGGCGTTCAACGCCTTTGAAGGAGAACCCAACAGGACGAAAAAGGAGAACCCTGCAGAACGAAAACTGGTTTGAATTCAGTTGCGTCTTATAAAGGCAACTGAAATAAGAGTTTAAGTTTGCTATTGAGGTCAGAAAGTCCCCTTTTGGAGAGGTTGCCCAGAAGCCCTTTTGCCAGTGACCTATCCAGGGTTGCGATTTTACTTATGCGAATGATGGATTGTTTTCTGAGTCTGTTTTCTGAGTTTGGTATCAGTAAAACATCTGTTGGTTCTTGCCAACCAATTTGGGTAGTAACAAAGAAAACAGTAAGGTCAACAGTGGTTTCTGCAAGTACAACTGTTGGTCGAAGCTTACTTCCGCTAAGGTCGGTAAATGGAAAAGTTATTAGGACAATGTCACCTTTAGCCCATTGTACACTTCTTTTAAATCCGCTATGGAATACAAATCTCCTTCGTCGTTTAAAAATGAAAATGCTTTACTTTCAGCTGCCATTTTTTGAATACCTTGAGTTAATTGGTATTCTTCAAAACGTTTGCTTACAAAGTCGGCAAATGCGCAAATTTCTTCAGCTTTTTCTTCTGGTAACTGATTGATAGCTCTTATTGTGCGGTCAATGATTGCTTGTCTTGTCATGTATATTAATTTTCATGTTCTTAAAGATAGCAATTTTTAAGAAGGAGGAGGAGGTGTCTTAGCATTGGGTGCAAGCTTTATTTTTTGACTTCGGCATGGCTTCATTGTTCTTTCCGTCGAAACAAATGCCGATTAAAAAAGCAGATGTTCATAATGTTTCCTTCAAGCCTTGCAGCGGGATAGATATCCTGTTGCTTTTCTTCCGTCAGCACCATGTGCACATTACCCAGGTGGTCTTTTATAAAGTAATCGTATTTAAATTTGGCGGGGGTGGAAAATCTTTGGTGGGTTTAGCATTTTGCGTATTTATGCCGGGTTTCCTTGGCTGGCGCATAAGCCTATTAAGGACCTGCAAAGACGAAAAAATTTGGTTTAGCTTGCGAGCTGAAGCTTTTCATGAATTAACGTTGCTTAGCTTGCCCTGATTTGCCTGGGACTTTTGATTATTCTTTTCTTCTGCTAAGCTACTCTGTGCGTTTCTTATCAGGGTTTTGTCTTGCCATAAATACGCTATAGACAACAACTGTGCTGTTCTCTTTAAAATAATCATATACCACTATATAAGGGAAGCGGCTTATTTTTCCCTGCCTGACTGGCCTTTCATAATAAGAATAGGTATTTGGGTTACGATGCAGGCTTTCATAAAAAGCTTCCAATTCATTTTAAAACTCCATACCTAATCCTTCTTTCGCCCATTCGTACCAATCGTATGCTTCTAAAATTTCAATGGCAGCTAAAGGGCGCACTTCTATTTTATAGGGCATGTCTTTTTTCTTTATCAACAGCCATTTCTTTTATATCTTCCCAACTGTAAGATTTTCCTTCTCCCCGAAGATAATTTTCCCGCTCTGCCAGTATTCGCTTTCTTCTTTGTACATCAGAATTTATTTCATCTTCAAACAGGGTATAAATTGCTTCCGCCTTTTTGTCTTCCATTGTGTCAATAAACTGATGCAACTTTTGGCGGATAGTTATCGGTTCCATAATTATTCTTATTTCTAACAAATTTACTTTTTTCATTCCACTTCAATATAATGAATGATATTTTGTTGTGTTATTCGCGATAGTCTCGCAGCGGAATTTGATAGTCTTAGCTTGTAACACCAACCTATGCAAAATAGCCGGGGGTTGGCATTGATTGCCAGTTAGATTACCCTCTCTTTACTTTTTTTTGTGGAAAAAAAAGTAACAAAAAAAGCCAGTCGGGAATGATAACAGCCCATTCCCGACAAGGTTTTTCAATTTAGCTTTTGTGGTTCTGTGGTGAAGGGCAGTGGGCCTTGATGCTTTATAAGTTTTGATATTTGTTAGAGGTAAAATTATTTTCCGCCTTTCCAGATGAAGGACACCTACAAGGGCGCTTATGGAATTTGTTGCAACTCCCGCAACGAAAAAAAATGTTCGGTGGGTTTAGGTGTTTACGTTTCCCGTGCCGGTTTTCCCTTAGCTGGCGCACAAATCTTTGAAGGAGAACCCAGCAGGACGAAAACTCAATAGCACCCTTTTGGGCGGGGGGCAACAGCCACCGGCTATTTTACTAACCAATGGCTTCTCTAAACTTTATCTCCTTACCCTCGCTACAGTTGCAGGTCATAACCTGGCCCGTTCACGGGAAGACACTGCAACGGCGAACGTAGGAACACCAACAAACTGCAAATTATGATGCCCTGCCATACCCAATGCATAGTTGAGATTAAAATCTGATTGCTCATCCGTCTTGCTCCAATGGCTTAAATGCGCTGTTACCGGCTGTTGCATCCCCTCCATTACCGATAATTTGTCATCCAAAAAGAATAATCACTTATCAATTCATAATTCTTTGAACTCTCGTCTATACAATTTAAGTCCCACAACGGCAACTCGAACCGTTTCTTATCCGTCACTCTTTTTACCTTTGCGATTATCCCGTAAGTTTCGTCTATAAATTCTAATAACTTGATTAATTCAAATTTATCAGTATAACTTGCATGAGTCTTTTTAAGTTCTTCGTATTCCTTTTTACTCCAGCCACCAAAAATATATTTTTCTTCCCATGGAAAGTCCTCTGTTCCTGTCAATATAATTTTGGTTTGAATATTCTTTTGCAAATAATCAAAAAACATGTTTTGTTTTTCTTCTGTTACTGATAGATCATGATCTGACAGAATGGTTGCAATTCGTTTTCCCTGCTCATCAAAGGCACTGTTCTGGTAAAGCGCTTCCATTTTTTCCAACTGTTTTTCCACATCACTTTCCTGGTCCCTTGATTTAGTTGGTTCTATATCTTCTTTCCCCAGGAACATAATGGAATAATCATCTCCCTCCACTATTGAATCTTCAATGAATTCTTTTGGCAAATTTTTCAATGTAATGCTGTCCCATGCAATTCCAATAATATTGGATTCATTGTTGAGGTCGATATCTGTAATTCTGCCTTGCCAGCCACTCATGTCAAATTTATGGAGATCCGGGTCAAGAATTCCTTGCTTCACTTTAACACTGTCACCTATTTTCATTTTCAATTCTTGTTTATTTTATTTGGAATAGCACAAAGCCCCATGTGTGTGCCCCTAAATGTAAATATAGTTCTTAGAAATCCTGGTTTTTAAAGTGGCGAACACTTCCGCAGAAGAAAAGAAGATAGCAATTCACTCCAAATACAAGCCTTCAACTCCAAATTGATTGTTAAGGCATCTGGCCTCATTTGTCGAAAACTCCATAACAATAAAGCAAACTAACTACCGAAGGTTCTGTACAACCATAACTTCATCGTTGGCCTTTCAGGGCCTTAGTCACAGCGGGG
>JBBRCW010000459.1:0-4376 GCA_038204535.1 Chitinophagales bacterium
CGAACCGCGAAACGACCGATGTAAATATTGAAAACGGATTGTGGCCAATGAAAGAAATGCCGGGCCATTTTCAGTTGTTTAAGCAAAGCCAGGGTGCCGGCCGCGGACAAAGCAGCGGTGGAAATGCTATGCAGAATGCGCCGAAAAATTAAAGCAACCAGCCTTTAACAGCGCTCAAACAGTAAAAAAGTGCGATTGCAAAAGAGGTGAAAGCAGGTACCCATGTCTGGTCCGAAAAAAAATTTTGGCAACAGGCATCATAACACCCGGCAACTTTTGTGTCGCCTGCCCCGCCACGGCGGTGGTCGAAATCTTCAATGATGAGAATACGCTGCTGTGGCAACAAATAGTTTACACCTCTTTTTATTTAATATTGTTCGGCAATTATTCCGTTGCGCTTTAGGGTTTCAGCCAGGTGTTCTATATATTTGATCAACACAAAGCATTATGGTCAAACCTAAATTAATTCCAAGAGATATTAGCTGGTTGAGTTTCAACGCAAGGGTGCTGCAGGAAGCAAATGACCCAACCGTGCCCTTAAAAGAACGAATTCGGTTCCTGGGTATCTTCTCCAATAACCTCGATGAGTTTTTTAGAGTAAGGGTGGCCACGCTAAACCGCATGTTGCTGATTGGTAAAAAGAACATGCATCTTGAAACTGATCCGCAGCAAATTCTTGACGACATACAACAGATTGTTCTGCAGCAGCAAAGTGAGTTTAACCGAATATGGGAGGAGATTTTAGTTGAACTGAAAAAAGAAAAAATAAGCTTTGTTGATGATAAGCATTTGAATAAAGAACAGCTTCAATTTGTAAAGAAATTTTTTGAAGAAGAAGTACGCAGCAATGTTATTCCGCTTTTGGTAGAAAGCATACCCCATTTTCCTTACCTGCGCGAAAAATCTATTTACCTGGCGGTAGTAATGCGCAAAGAAAATACTGCCTACGACCAAAAATATGCGCTTATTGAGGTACCGGTAACTGCAATTGGCCGGTTTGTTCTATTACCCGCCAAGCCAGGCGAATTTGCTATCATATTGCTTGAAGACATTATAAGAGTAAACCTGCCTGAAATATTTTCTTATTTCGCGTACGACCATTTTTCTTCTCATCTTTTTAAGGTTACCAAAGATGCCGAAATTGATATTGACAACGATATTTCAACCTCATTCATTCAAAAAATTGAAAAAGGGCTAAAGAACAGGCGTCGTGGCAAAACTGTCAGGTTTGTATACGACAAATCAATGGACGCGGGATTACTGGAATATCTAATCAGAAAACTTAACCTTTCGCGCAAAGACAATATTATACCCGGTGCCCGCATCCATAACTTCAGGCACTTCATGGATTTTCCCGATGTATTTACCGTTAAAAATGCACGGCGGCCCTCTTTTACACATCCTGACCTGATAAACCAATTGCGTGTGACCGATGTGGTGCTGAAAAAGGATGTCATGCTTAATTTTCCGTATCATTCCTTTAATTCCATTATCGATCTTTTACGGGAAGCCGCAATGGATCCCGACGTAACGGTTATAAAAATCAGCGCATACCGGCTGGCCCGCAATTCAAAGGTTATTAATGCCATGATTAATGCTGTTAGAAATGGCAAAGATGTAACGGTTGTTTTGGAAGTGCGGGCAAGGTTTGATGAAGAAGCCAATATTGAATGGAAAGAAAGGCTGGAAGATGAAGGGGTTAAGGTGGTGTTAGGCGTCACCAATCTGAAAGTGCATGCCAAAATATGCCTAATAAAGAAAAAAGCCGGAAGGCGATTTGTGCAATATGGGTTTGTCAGCACTGGTAACATGCACGAAAAGACCGCCAGGGTATATGGCGATCATTGTCTGCTAACCAGCAACCGAAATGTAATGGCCGACATCAACCGAATATTCAAATACCTGGAAAACGCCAAAATTGGATTAGACTCGCTTAAGCTTTGTAAAACTTTGCTGGTTAGCCCGGTAAGTATGCGAAGCGAATTAACCGCCATGATCAACCGGGAGATTAAAAATGTAAAAGCCAAAAAAACAGCTTCCATCACTCTAAAGCTAAATTCGCTGAGCGACCCCGAATTAATTGATAAATTATATGAGGCCGCGCAGGCCGGTGTTGAAATAGAAATGGTCATAAGGGGTATATTTTGTCCTATTGTGGAAGGCAAGAAAATTAAAAACCATATCACCGCCATTAGCATCGTAGATGAATACCTTGAACATGCCAGGGTGATGATATTTCACAACGGGGGAAAAGAAAAAGTATTTATATCCTCAGCCGACTGGATGGTTCGAAATATTGATCACCGCATTGAAGCGGCCATTCCAATACTTGATAAGAAGATTAAACACGAGCTAAAAGATATTATCAGCATTCAATTAAAAGATGATGTAAAGGCAAGATGGCACGACAGTAACCTTACCAATAACTATGTATCTTCCGCAGGAAAAAAGAAAGTGAGATCGCAGATTGAGATCTTTCATTATCTGCACAATAAACTTAAAGAAACGTGAGATTAGCCGCAATAGATATAGGCAGTAACGCCGCAAGGTTATTGATTATGGAAGTGATCGTAAATAATGGCGAGCCCGAATTTAATAAGCTGAACCTGGTGAGGGTGCCGCTACGGTTAGGTTTCGATGTTTTTGAACATGGCTTTATTTCAAAACACCGGCTGGGCATGATCTTACAAACAATGAAAGCCTATAACCACCTCATTAACGTGTACGATGTATCGCATGTATTGGCCTGTGCTACAAGTGCCATGCGCGATGCAGCCAACAGCCCGGATATAATTAGAAAAGTAAAACTGGAAACAGGTTTAGATATTGAAATATTGAGCGGCGACCTGGAGGCAACGGTTATTTATGAAAATCATGTGGCCGAGGTGATGGATGCTGACAACTGCTATCTCTATATTGACGTTGGCGGCGGCAGTACCGAATTTTCGTTATTTAATGATGGAAAACTGGAATACAAACATTCTTTTAATATTGGCACCATACGCCTGTTAAAGAACATGGTAGAAGATAGCCTGTGGAACGAAATGAAAGAAACAGTGAGATCAATAACCAAAGGACGAAAAAAGCTAGTGGCGATTGGTACAGGGGGCAATATCAACAAGGTATTTTCGATAAGTAAACGAAAAGATGGCAAGTCTTTAAGTTTAGAATTACTGAAAGATTATTACAAAGAATTATCTGCTGTTTCGCTGGCAGAACGTATGCGACTGTATAAAATGAGGGAAGACCGGGCCGATGTAATTGTGCCCGCGCTTCAAATATTTGTGAATGTGTTGCGCTGGGCCGATGCCAGTGAAATATTTGTTCCTAAAATAGGTTTGGCCGACGGCCTTGTACAGCACCTTTATGGAGAAATTAAAAAGAACAACACCGGCCTTAAATTTGGAAAGCTGACGCGTTAGGTACAAATTAATTTAAAAATTAATCAGGCATTGAGCTTGTGCCTGCATATGAAAAATACCCTTTACTACTACCGGGTAGTTTATCTTTCCATCCTCAAATAGAGGAAAACATCTAAATATTTAAAACATACTGCCGTGCCTGTAAATAAAGAAATTAAAAAAGTTACTACCCATACTTTACTTAAACTGAAAGCGGGCGGCGAAAAAATCTCTATGATAACGGCTTATGATTTTTCGTTTGCCCGTTTATTCGACGAAGCCGGTATTGATGTGATATTGGTGGGAGACAGCGCCAGCAATGTTATGGCCGGGCACGAAACTACTTTGCCGATTACTTTAGACCAGATGATCTATCATGCTTCATCGGTTATAAGAGGCATAAACCGTTGCCTGGTTGTGGTTGACCTGCCCTTTGGATCGTACCAGTCTAACAGCGAAATTGCCCTTGCCTCGGCTATTAAAATAATGAAGGAAACGGGCGCCCACGCCATAAAATTAGAAGGCGGAGAGGAAGAAGTAGAAAGCATCAGTAAAATTGTAAAAGCAGGCATTCCTGTAATGGGGCATCTTGGGTTAACGCCGCAAAGCATTTATAAATTTGGCACATATAACGTTCGGGCAAAAGACGAAGATGAGGCCAACAAACTTAGAAAAGACTCCCTGTTATTGCAGGAAGCCGGTTGTTTTGGATTGGTGCTCGAAAAAATACCCGCAAAACTAGCTAAAGAAGTAACTGGCAAATTAGACATTCCCACTATTGGAATAGGTGCCGGCAACCATTGCGATGGACAGGTTTTGGTTATGCACGACATGCTGGGTATTAATTCGGAGTTCAAGCCCCGGTTTTTAAGAACCTATTTAAACATGGGCGAACAGATCAATACTGCCGTTAAAAAGTATATTTCGGATGTAAAAACCGGCGATTTCCCCAATGAGAAAGAGCAATATTAAAAG
>JBBRCW010000460.1:0-4376 GCA_038204535.1 Chitinophagales bacterium
TTCGGTACTAAATATCGTTTACATAAAATAAGCCCCCGGTTCGGTGGGTACAGTGCAACCACATAGTTGCCACTTCTTTAATTTTTGTCGATCAGGTGCAGCGCACCTTAATATTTGTAGAACATTAGCAGAACAGGACTCCTGAGGTGCAGCGCACCGCAATATTTGCATAAAATCACTCCCGGCAAATTCTCAGCCGATATTTCGGTGCGCTACACCTTAGAATGTACTTTAATTTTATTGGCGACAAATATTTGGGTGCGCTGCACCAAAAAGCAAATTCGATTGTCAATTCCGAACAATTGAAGAATGGTAGTCAGTTCAAATCACCCAATCGCCCAATCCCCAAATCTCCAGATCCCCCAAGCACCAAATCTCCAGATCCCCCAATCCCCAAATCCCCAAATCACCCACTCACAAAATCACCCCATCACCCCATCACCCTATCACCAGATCACCCCATCACCAAATCACCAGATCACCCCATCACCAAATCACCAAATCCCCCAATCACCAAATCCCCAAATCCCACGCAGCAAAACCGGTCAATTTTTTGTCATTTACCCATAAAAGTGTATTTTTCGCCCGATTTTGAAGAAAATATCTGCCATATTATTGATTGCATTGTTCCTGTTTAACCTGGTGGGTTATCGGTTTATCTTCGATTATGCGCAAAAACAGTCCGATATAAGGCTTGAGGCTTCGCTGGATAATGATGATTACAACGATGCGGAACTGATTACTTTACAAGTTCCGTTGTCTGTGCCTTACCAAATTGACCGCGAAGACTTTGAAAGGGTTAACGGAGAAGTCAGCTACCAGGGTAAGATTTACAAATACGTAAAGCGTAAAATAGTGGGCGGACAACTGGTTTTACTTTGCCTGCCCCACCACAATAAGATGCGGCTGCAATCAGCCAAAGACGATTTTTTTAAGAATGCCAACGACCTGGTTCAAAACAATCACTCGAAAAAGTCGGACCATAGCAAGACAAACGTAAAAAATATTACCAACGATTATATCGCTGCTGCAGATCTTTCGAATCCGGATATTTTCTTATTAAGGACCTTAAATAGGAGCAATCGGCTGCAGTTCTATTTACCTAAATTTCCCCCGCAGTTACCGCTGCAACCACCCGATTTTATATAGTGCCCATTGGCCCGGATGTCTATTTTAAATGTCATCATTTTTACCAGATGTAAATTTTTATGTCTCCGGCATATATCAATGGTCAACCATGGCTTTGTTGCCGCTGCCATCAGGCAGCATATCAAACATTTTTTTTTGATGCTAGTGGGAGTTTAAAAAATTACCCTGCCATTCTAATCAGGCGGCATTAAATAGAAACAACCATCCTGGCACTAATGCGGGATGCGCATTTTAAAACTGGATTTTATTCAACCTCATTACTTATGAACAAGATAATTATCGTGGTGTTTATAACAGGCTTTCTTTTCTCCTGCAAAACTTCCACCGAATATAAAAAAGTAACCAACGACCCAAAATTGTACAGTCAAACTGTAAAAAAATTAAACGATATCGTGCTGGAAAATAACTTTCCGCCCATGATAGCCGCCCGCAATTACACCTATGCCAATATAGCCGCCTACGAGGTTATTTGCGGCGGGGATAAAAGCTATCAATCTCTGGCCGGTCAGTTACGCGAATTGAAAAGCATTCCTGCCCCCGAAAAAGAAAATAAAATTGATTTTCCTTTTGCAGCTATGCTGGCTTTTTGTAAAGTGGGCAATGCCGTTACATTTCCCGAGGGAAGTATGGATGTTTACGTAGCGGACCTGGTGAAAAAAGTGAAAGATGCCGGTATGCCTTCTTCGGTCTTTAACGATAGTAAAGATTACGCAGACAAGGTATCGGATGCGGTTTTGGCGTGGAGCAAAAATGATAGCTATGCAAAATTGAGGAGCGCCAGTAAATTTTCGGTTACAGATGATGATGGCCGCTGGGTACCCACACCACCAATGTACGCCCAGGCGCTTGAACCGCACTGGATGGAAATCAGGTGTATGGTAATGGATTCGTGTTCGCAGTTTATGCCTGTCCGTCCTCCTAAATACGAACCGATGGCAAAAAACAGCACTTATTACAAAGCACTGATGCAGGTAAAAGACTGGGTGGACAGCCTTACGCCTGAGCAAAAGCACATTGCCGACTTCTGGGATGATAATTCGTTTAAATTAAATGTGGTGGGCCATGTGATGTATGCTACCAAAAAGTTTTCGCCTGCAGGCCACTGGATGAATATTGTTGGAATTTTGGCCCAGGAAAAAAAGGCCGATTTTGCCACTACTGTTTCTGCATATACCCAAACATCTGTCGCTTTGTTTGATGCTTTTATCAGCAGCTGGGACGAAAAGTACCGCAGCAATTACATCAGGCCCGAAACGGTCATTAACAAATATTACAACGCCGATTGGAAGCCGTACATCCAAACTCCCCCCTTTCCTGAATATACCAGCGGGCATGCTGTCATTTCTGCCGCCGCCGCCGAGGTAATGACCCATTATTTTGGTGATAATGTAGCCTACACCGATTCGTCTGAACTTGAATTTGGGATTCCTAACCGCTCCTTTACTTCGGTTCGCCAGGCGGCTAAGGAGGCAGGTATGTCCAGAGTGTATGGTGGTATTCACTACAAAAATAGTTGTGATGTTGGCACCGACGAAGGTGTGAAAGTAGGGCAGCTAATAATAAGGCGCCTGACTATGAAAACCGATTTGGCAAAGCCTGCAGAGCTGGCGAATAAATAACAAAAACAAACTAATTAAATAATTATTACTTTTTATGAAACCATTATATAATTTCCTAACGGTGTTATTAATGACGTTAGTTGCCGGCACAACTTTAAATGCCCAGGGATGTGTAGCCATAAGGGGTGCCTCGTTGTGTACCTTGCAACATGCCGATACGGCTACCAAAACCTGGGTTTTTTCAACCAACTACCGCTACTTTAAATCGTTCCGCCATTACCGGGAAAACCATGAAGAAAAGGAGCGGGTAGAAAAAGGAAGCGATGTACGCAATCATACCAATTTTATTGACCTTTCGCTGGTGCGCAACTTTAACAGAAGGTGGGCGTTGGGGGTAAATGTTCCTTCATCGGCCACTACCCGTTCCAGCCTATATGAGCACGATGGTAAAACAAGGCACAGCACTTCCTCAGTAGGGTTGGGCGATGTACGGGTAACACTGTACAGATGGATGGTAGACCCGGCAAAAATGTCGAAAGCAAACATTCAGGTGGGGCTGGGCATAAAACTTGCCACCGGCGATTACAGGTACCAGGATTACTTCTACAAGAATGATACTACCAAAGTTTTAGGCCCTGTTGACCAATCGATACAATTGGGCGACGGCGGTACGGGTTTTACTGCCGAACTCAATGGATATTATACGCTTTCGGGGGCTGTTAGCTTTTATGGAAACTTTTATTACCTGCTAAATCCCAGGGAGCAAAACGGCACATCCACTGCCCGGGGAGGAACAGCATCGGCTTCAAGCATAATATATGGCAGCGATGTAATGAGTGTGCCCGATCAATATATGGTAAGGGGTGGGGTTAACCTGGCATTTAAAAAGGCCACAGCTTCGTTGGGCGTTCGAAAAGAGGCCATCCCCTCAAAAGATCTGGTAGGTGGTAGCAATGGCTTTAGACGGCCCGGCTACATAGTATCGGCCGAGCCCGGCGTTAACTACCAGTTTAAAAAAGTGAATGTATATGCTTATGTACCGGTTGCTTTGGTACGGAACCGTACGCAAAGCGTGCCCGACAAAATCAGGTCAGAAATAACTAAAATAAGGACTGTTGGCGATGCTGCTTTTGCCGATTATTCCATAAATATTGGTGCATCATTCAGGTGGTAAAATGATTTAAACGGGCTGATGCCATGTGCAAATAAAATGACCGTTTTGAGGGTTGGTGTTAGGTAAATTGAAAATAAATGCACTTTTGTACTTTGATATTTAATCAATATTTATATCAACACAAAAAATAGAGCCATTGGAAATAAAAACAAAAACAAAACATTTATTTTGAAAATAGGTTTATATTTTAGAACAAAGCGTTGATTTCTAAGCGTTTTATGAGATAATTTTATAATCTTGGGGGTTATATACTGGCCGGTGCAGCATTCGCTGGCCGGCCTTTTTTTATGTGCGCCATGCATGCGATAGTTCCATAGGGTGCAAGTCCCGAACAGGCCAGCTAACGGGAACTAATAGTCTTAAGCAAGGGTGTTGCAGGCGACTGCAAATCTGAAGGAAGCGGCGGACGAAGATGTGAGTTGACGAACAGAAACAGGATAAAAGGCTTACTCATTGGGCGAGCAGGCATTGGACAGCAAACCCTACAGTTAGAC
>JBBRCW010000461.1:0-4370 GCA_038204535.1 Chitinophagales bacterium
AGGGCAAATATCCCTTGTTTTGTTTAGCATGTAAGCAGCTACCTGGTTTAAAACTTGTCCTTTAAAAGGAATTGGGCTGGGAAGAATTACGTCGAAGGCTGAAATGCGATCGCTGGCTATCATCACCAGCCAATCGTTACCTATGGAATATACATCGCGTACTTTGCCGCTATAAAAATTGGTTTGTTCGGGAAAATGATAAGCTGCCATGCGTCAAAAATAAGCAACCTTTTTTCGTTCATCCTTTCAATGACTAATATTTTTTGCAACCATTAAAATCGTCAAAAAATAAAATTTTAAAACGAGGGCAACTATTACTACTTTGCTTTCTTAACCTAACAAATTGCTGATATGAAAAAGCTCTGGAGTTACTTATTATTGACCTGTTTTATTTGTTTTATTTCGCCTGGCATTCGGGCGCAGGTAAACATCATTTCAGGATCTGTAAAAAATCTTTCAACTGGCGAAGCGATCCCCAGTGCTTCTATCCTTGTCAAGGGAACCTCAAAAGGAACTATCTCTGATGAGACAGGCAGATTTGCAATAACCGTCAGGCAGGCGTTTCCATTCACGCTTGTATTTTCTGCTATAAATTTTGCCACTACCGAAGTGGTGGTTACTGATAACAAAGAGACAAATGTGAAACTGGAAACATCGTACCTGGTGGGCGATGTGCTGGTTACAGCCAGTACCCGTACCCCTGTAAAAGTTTTGGAATCGCCGGTATCAATAGAAACTGTAAGCCAGGCGGCCATCCGAAATGTTCCTTCGCCCAGTTATTATGATGCAGTTGGTATGTTAAAAGGGGTTGACATTACGACCTCCAGCTTTGCCTTTAGAACACCCAGCACCCGTGGGTTTAACGGCAGCGGAAACCTTCGCTTTAACCAGTTGGTAGATGGTATGGATAACCAGGCACCCGCACTAAACTTTTCTGTTGGAAGTATAATTGGATTAACCGAACTGGATGTGGAAAATATGGAATTGCTGCCAGGTGCCTCATCGGCCCTATACGGATCTGGCGGTATGAACGGTACTTTGCTTATAAACAGCAAAAGCCCATTTAAATATCAGGGATTAAGTTTTCAGATAAAGCAAGGCATCAACCATGTTGATAATTATGAGCGCACGAAAGCGCCATTTTATGATTGGTCGTTGCGTTGGGCAAAAAAGGTATCAGACAAGTTTGCTTTTAAAATCAGCGGACAATTTATTCAGGCGCAGGATTGGCAGGGCACTGATCTCCGCAATCTGCAGCGTAACAATGTAATCAGTTCATTAAAAGATGGCGGTGACCGTATAAGCGATCCCAATTATGATGGCGTAAATGTTTTTGGCGACGAAGTGTCTGCAAGTATGGGCGCTTTTGCGCAGGCAGTGAGAGCACAGGTGAACGCTGCAGGCGGCGCAGGGGGTATCGGCGCAGTGGATAGTTATATCGCTGCCGGTTTAAATCCGTTGCAGATTGCGCAGGCATTTGCCGCTAATCCGCAACTGGCTCCTTTGTCTCAATTTCTTCCTTTTTTAATACCCATCAGTACTGCGCCTAATAATCCTTACCGCGGGGTGTTTGGCAGCCAGGCTGTAAGCCGTACTGGTTACGAAGAAAAGAACGTGGTCGATTATAATTCGTATAATGTTCGCTTATCGGCAGGCATGAATTATATGATTACAAAAAATACTGAAGCCTCTTTTCTTGGGTATTTTGGAACGGGTACATCGGTTTATACGGGAGCCGACCGTTATGCTTTAAAAAACCTGAAGATGGGCCAGTATAAGTTAGAGCTAAAAAGCACCAACTGGTTTTTAAGAGCCTATACAACCCAGGAAAATTCGGGAGACTCATACACCGCTACGACTGCTGCAATTTATATAAACCGCGCCTGGAAAAGCGATCAAAGCTGGTTTCAGCAGTATTCAGGCACCTATGCGGCTGCGCGGCTGGGATTGCTGCCGGGTACGGGCGGCGCTGTTTTACCTGATGGGGTTGCTCATAGCACGGCACGGTCTGTTGCAGAAACCGGAAGATATCTTCCAGGCACTCCACAATTTTTGCAGGCCTTTGAAAATGCTAAAAACATTTCGATCGGTGCGGGTGGTTCAAAATTTGCCGACAAATCAAGTCTGTATCATTACGAAGGACAGTTAAACCTTACCAGCAAAGTGAAAATTGCAGAAGTTTTGGTGGGTGCCAGTTTAAGACACTTTAATTTAAATTCTGAGGGTACTATTTTTGCCGATACCACTGGCAGTATAGGAATAAACGAATATGGAGGATATGTTCAGGTGCAAAAGAAACTAATTAACGATGTCTTGAAATTGTCTGGCTCTATCAGGTACGATAAAAACCAAAATTTTGACGGACGATTTACCCCACGTCTCAGTGCTCTAATTAAAGTGGCCGAAAATAATAATATCCGTTTATCGTTTCAATCAGCTTATCGTTTCCCCTCTACGCAAGATCAGTATATCAATTTGCTTACTGGCGGAGCAAACAGGTTGATTGGCGGATTGCCTGGCTTTAATACCTTTTTTAAATTCAATCAAAACCCTGCATATACTTCTGAAAGCATTGTTGCCTATCGCGCTTCATTTGCAGGCACGCCAAACCCAGGCCTGTTAAAGGTTTCAAATTTTGCCAACATACGTCCGGAAAGTGTGCGTTCTTTTGAAGTAGGCTATAAGGCCTTATGGGGCAGAAAGCTCTTATTTGATGTGTATGGTTACTATAGCCGTTATGTTGACTTTTTGGGAAGGGCAGCAGTAGGCAGAGGAAAATCGGGTAACCCTGCTTTTGCCCCACAGGAATTGGCCAGTCCGTTTACAACCGATAATTATTCGTTTGTGGTCAATTCTCCAACACCCGTAAAAACAATCGGTTACGGTGCCAGCATTGAGTATAACATATATAAAAAGTACGTGGTAACCGTAAACACTTTCAGCGATGAACTGCGCGATGTGCCACCGGGATTGATCACCTTTTTTAATACGCCCAAAGTCAGGTATAACCTCGGCTTTAATAACAGCGACTTTCATAAAGGTTTTGGTTTTAATCTTAATTATCGCTGGCAGGATAAAGTTAATTGGGAAGGAACTTTTGGCTCTGGTGAGGTGCCCTCTTATGGAACGCTGGATGCTATGTTGAGTTATAAAATTACTGATATAAAAAGCATGTTTAAGCTTGGCGCTACCAATTTATGGAATAAGTATTACAGAAGCGCTTTTGGTAATCCGCAGGTGGGCGGGTTATACTATGTAAGTTTTGCATACAATGTATTTTAATTATCAGAAAGGATATAAACTATAAAGAAACGGCTTAAACGCAAAACAGGTGTTTAAGCCGTTTTTGGCTGGTGGGTTCTCATCAAGCCAAATTTATTAATACCTGGTATCCAAAAATGTTAAGGGCTGCAACCCAAAGGCGGGATGTTTATCCCAATATTTGGGGTTTGTACACTATAATCTTATATTTTTGCGCAACTTTAGCCAACAAGGAACCCATTTTTTAAAAGTTAATTTTAACCCAAACAATGCGACAAATTGCCTACAGAGAAGCGTTACGAGAAGCCATGAGTGAAGAAATGAGGAAAGATGAAAACATCTTTCTTATGGGAGAAGAGGTGGCGGAGTATAATGGTGCTTATAAAGTGAGCCAGGGAATGCTGGCCGAATTTGGTCCAAAAAGAGTGATTGATACGCCCATAGCCGAGCTGGGTTTTACCGCGATTGCTGTGGGCGCTGCTCAAAACGGATTGAGGCCAATTGTGGAATACATGACCTGGAACTTTGCTGTGCTGGCATTGGATCAGATTTTAAATACCGCCAGTAAAATGTTGGCGATGAGCGGCGGACAAATAAGCTGCCCCATTGTTTTTAGGGGTGCAAATGGAAGTGCAGGCCAATTGGGTGCTCAACACTCAACCGCATTCGATAGTTTGTATGCTAACATTCCCGGATTAAAGGTGGTTTCAGCATCTACTCCGTACGATGCAAAAGGGCTTTTAAAAGCGGCTATTTTGGATAACGATCCGGTGGTGTTTTTTGAGAGTGAAGTAATGTATGGTGATAAGGGCGAAGTGCCAGAGGAAACATACATAATTGAATTGGGTAAATGTAATGTGGTTCGTAAGGGTACCGATGTAACAATCGTTTCTTATAATAAAATGATGAAAGTAGCGTTGGGAGCAGCCGCGGAATTGGAAAAAGAAGGAATCAGTGCAGAGGTTATTGATCTTAGAACTATACGTCCGCTTGATTGGATGACCATATTGGAAAGCGTTAAAAAAACAAATCGTTTGGTAATTGTTGAAGAGCAATGGCCATTTGCAAGTATCAGCTCCGAAATTTCATACAGAATTCAAAAAGAAGGT
>JBBRCW010000462.1:0-4364 GCA_038204535.1 Chitinophagales bacterium
AATAACCCGGGCCTTTAACCGCGCCTTTCCATACACACCGGTAACCGTCATATTTCAATACGGGCAATACATTTCGTTGGCCAATGCCGAGCGGCAGGCATATAAAAGGGAAAGTAAGGAAGGAGAAAAGGTGGGGAAGGTTACTTTATTAAAAGAAATCAATACTCAAAATCCGCACGCAGCACATTTGCGAATTCTTTCAAAGTTAACTATTGACTCTAAAAAGACCAGTTCTTTCAGGCTATTGTACCAATATTGGCAATCTGTTTTTTCGCTGCAAACATTGAATGATGCATTTTACGCCGATCTGCAAGAGTGGTTTTATTACGCCAGCCAACATATTAAACTGCCTTTTAAACCTGATTATATAACCAAAGAAGAGAACATAAAGAACTTTTTGGTCAGGTTATTATCGCGTACTATGTTTTGCTGGTTTGTAAAGGAAAAAGGATTGATAAAAGCTGAATTACTTGAACTCAAAAAATGGAATGATGAACGTTATCCATTGGCCGAAGATAACGACGATCAGAAGTTTTTGCAAAGCAACAGTTATTATCGCGGTGTGTTACAGAACATATTCTTTAATGCGCTCAATAAAAAAGAAAAGAACAGCAAAAAAGACTTCAAATGGACCAAATACCTCCATGCCGATTTTAAGATGGATTGGCTTACAAATATTCCTTATCTAAATGGTGGCATTTTTGACGAATTAAAACCAGAAGATAATGCGCAGGATAGCCATGATGAAGTCGTCTTAAGAGTTCCCAACTTTTTGTTTTATGGTATTTCTGAAAAAACCAAAGTGATGCGTGGACGGGGCGCAAGGGCACAGGAAGTAACGGAAACCGTAGAGCATAAAGGTCTCAATGGCATTTTTAAATCTTATAAGTTTACTCTGGAGGAAAATACACCTTATGAAGAAGATATTGCCCTGGACCCTGAGTTATTGGGAATGGTGTTCGAAAACCTGTTGGCAGAATTGGACCCTAACCTGGAAGAAAGTACGATTAGAAGTATCCGAAAACTCACCGGCAGCTATTATACGCCCCGGCAGGTTATTCAGGAAATGATCAATGAAAGCCTGTTCATTTACCTGAAAAAACACATAGAACCGGCGGATACCGTAAAGCTAAAAGCGCTGGTTTATCAGAATACAGTTTCCGAAACCTCGCCATCGTTTTGTACAGCCATTGTAAAGGCCATTGACCAGTACAAAGTGTTAGACCCCGCCTGTGGTTCAGGCGCTTTTCCTATGGGTATGCTGCACCGGCTAGTTGATATTTTAAAGAAAACCGACCCGGATAATTCGCTTTGGCTTAAGTTGAAATTGCAACCGCTGGATGCTGCATACAGAAATGACTTTGAAAAAACTTTAAAAAAACACCTGGACGATTATAGCCGTAAGCTGGGTATTATTCGCGACAGTATTTATGGAATTGACATACAACCGTTGGCAGTACAGATAACAAAATTGCGTTTCTTTATTTCGTTGCTGATAGACCAGAAAACAGAAAAAGGCATAACCCCAATGCCTAACATTGAAACCAAAATTTTGTGCCGATACATTAAAAAGCCTGCAACCTGATTTGTTTGCAGCCGATGCTATTGAAAAGCTGGAAATGGCACGCATCAGGTATTATCAGCCCGACCTTTCGGCAAAAGAACGGGAAGCTGTAACCAATGAAATTATTGGATTACTCGATAATGCATTTCCGGGCTTCAGTTTCCAGATAACCGGCAAAAGGGTCCCGGGCCAAAACAAAGAACTTATCCGGCATTGGTTTACCCATGCTACAATAGCAGCGCCCTTTTTTAATATGGATTTCTTTTACCCAGAACTGAAAGGAAAAGGGTTTGACTGTGTGATTGGTAATCCACCCTACGGTGGTACCAAGGTTTCGGATGAAGTACGCACTAAACTTGATATTGAAAGCAAAGACCCGTACGGCGCTTTCATTGCCCGGTTTTTATCGTCGGGGCAAAAGGAAACACCGCTGAAACATGGCGGAGTACTGGCATTTATAGTAAGCGACACGTTTATGACCATCAAAAGCCATTACAAACTGCGCAGGCAAATGATGGACAACTACATTCATAAAATGATACGTGTACACCCAGACACCTTTAGGGCTACGGTAAATACCGCCATCATTATTTGTGAGCGCAATGTTTTCCCAAAAAAAGACAACCAGTCGGTTTTTACTTTTGATGACAACCATGTTTGCCAGATGGTGGATATGACCAATATTAGTTTGCTGGACGACCATAGCCGATTTAATGAATTGCTTCATAAAACCGAAGGCGTTGATTTTAGCACTGAAAATGGGATACCAAAAAGCGAAAGTAACGAGGTATATGCCATTTACTATTATCCGCAAAGTTTAATACGAACCAACAGCAACCAGCCTTTTTTTGTGGCAAGTCCAAAGTTATTTTCGTTGATGAACGATGATGGGAAAGAAAAAAGTTTTGAAGAAATTGTTATAGGAAAGCAAAGACTCAACGTAAGAAAAATTATTCTAAATTCTAAACATTTGGAGATATTCAAACTTGGACAAATTGCGCAGATAAATCAAGGGATATCCACCGGACAGAATAGTTTCTATTTAAGAAGATTAATACCTTCAAATTCGTACCGAATAGCAAAAGAAGAACAACTTTTGACAGAGGATGAAGTACTCTCTTTGACAGAAGAAGAAAAACTATTTGGCATTCGTAAAAATAAGTTTAACGGTAGGCATTTAATTAAATTTGATAAAGGAAGCGATTCTAATAGTTCCGACGGATGGATGCCAAATTATTTCGTCGATACCGATTTTTGTATTGACTGGTCTGCTGAAGCTTTAAAACGGATGCGAACGTTGACAATTGCGCAAAGAAAAATTGAAGATGGAGAGCAAAATCAAATTAATCGTGACGACGACAAAAAAATAGCTTCAGCTTTAAGGAATCAGGATAAGTGGTTTAAACCGACTATTAATTTTTCACCGACCGGACAATATTCACCAACTTTTAGATTGGGATACGGCACTGTTTCTCAGAATACAAGCTCAACAATAGTAATATCCAACTTCTATCAAAAATTGGCATTAGGAATTTTAAGTTCCAAACTCGCCAAATGTATTTTTAAGAATCTACAGAATCATACAGTCCACACACAGGAAGGTGATGTCGTAGAGTTTCCTATGGTTGATATTAAAGGAAAGGACTTGCTCGAAAAGCTAATATTTAAAATAATTCAAAAGCAGAAAAGTGATTTTAAGTACGATTACGCCAGCCACGAACAAATCGAAATAGATAAATTGGTGTACAAAGCTTATGGACTAAATGCCGATGATGTAATGGAGGTAGAAAATTGGTATGCCCGCCGCTACCCTAAACTGAGCAAGGCGCAAAAAAGTAATTTGCTTAAGCTGGGCAAAAGCGATGATTACCTGGTATTGTATGGTTTAAAATAAAACCCATGAATTACTGGCTTGTAAAATTTGCACCTTTCAGGTATAGCTGGCACGATGTGTTGCGCAATGGCCGGTTCGAGATATACTCAGTACGTAACGCCCAGGCCCGCAACAACCTGCAAGCAATGCACCTGCACGACAAGGTTCTTTTTTACCACAGCCAACAAGGCAACGAAGTAATGGGTATTATGCAGGTTATAAAAGAGGCCCACCAAGACCCAACTACCAATGATGAGCGCTGGTTAAGTGTAACCTTTGAACCAGTTGAAAGTTTCGAAAGGCCGGTTTCCCTGGCGGCTATTAGACAAGCCGAAGGCCTACAAAACATAGGTCTAATAAAGCAACCGAGGCTGGCAGTGATGGGATTAGAAAAAGACGAATTCGAAATAGTAATTTATTTATCAAAATCATGACCTCCACCTTCACCCTCACCACAAAAGATCTGAAAGCCGCACTCGCTTTCATGGAAAAAGTAGGCGGCCGGTTTAATAAAGCAACCATGCTCAAAGTTTCGGTGCTTCCCGAAACCGTTGAACTTTCTAAACAGGGTATGAGCAGGATAGTAGGCGCTGAAACCGATGGGCTGGCCGACATTATGATTCCGGCATTGGTGATAAAGGGGTATGTAACTACAACCAATGCGTTTTCCCTTACCTTTTCGTTTGCTAATGGATGTGTACAATGTGGCTCATCCACTTTTTCATCATCTTCTATTACCGTAGAAACAGTTTTTAACATGCCCGAAAACAACCTGCCGGTAAACGCAAGCCGTTTGACACTTCTTCAATTTATGGCCAGCAAAACGTCTGATGACCTAAAGCGGCTTGGCTTGCAGGTACGTTACGGGCAGGAATTGTACCTGCTACAGGAAAAAGCCGAAAAGGCCGCTGCAATTCTGAAAGAATA
>JBBRCW010000463.1:0-4355 GCA_038204535.1 Chitinophagales bacterium
AAATTGGTGGAGCACTATGAAATGCACCAGCAATGGGATATCAAAATTTCTTTTCTCGATTTTTTGTTTGAGCATTATGCCGAAAGCATTGCTAACAATGCCGACTATAAGGAAGACATGAAATTGCCCTTTAAAAAGGCCTCCAATTGCAATCATTCTATTTGCTCTTTCAGCCCAATGACGCCGGTTATAAAGGTGCAAAAAAAAGAAAAATTTATTGACCCGGTTCGCCGCCCGCTGGCAGGCCCTTTCTTTTACGCTTCAGCATACCGCAGCCACATCTGGCAGCCTCCCAAAAACTGCTGACATCCCGTACATGTTTTCTCAAATGACGCCGTTCCTATACTGCCAAAAGGTATGGTGAAAGCCGTTTTTTATTGCTTCAATTTATTGTCAACGTTTTTTTATGCTTAATAGAATTATTGAGTTTTCCGTAAGGAACAAACTCATTATTGGCCTGTTTGTTCTGGCCATGGCAGGATATGGGATTTATCAAACAACAAAATTACCCATTGATGCCGTACCCGACATTACCGATAACCAGGTGCAGGTAATTACCATTGCCCCGGCGTTTAGCGCTACCGATATAGAAAGGCTCGTTACCTTCCCCATAGAACAGGCCAACCGTAACATACCGGGCATAAAGGAAATCAGAAGCTTCAGCCGCTTTGGCCTTAGTCTGGTAACCATTGTGTTCAACGATGAAACCGATATATATTTTGCCCGGCAGCAGGTAAGCGAGCGACTGCAAAACATACAGGGCCAGATACCTAAAAGCATTGGCACCCCCGAGCTGGGCCCCGTATCTACCGGTCTCGGCGAAATTTATCAATACGTGGTTCGGCCAAAAAAAGGCTTTGAGCAAAAATTTGATGTGACTGAATTGCGCACCATTCAGGACTGGATTGTAAGGCGGCAATTACTGGGTGTAAACGGCGTGGCCGAAGTAAGCAGTTTTGGCGGCAAATTGAAGCAATACGAAATAGCCCTTAATCCCGGTAAGCTAAACAGCTACGGCATCACCATTAACGATGTGTTTATTGCCCTGGAAAACAACAACCAGAACACCGGCGGCGCCTATATTGAAAAGGGAGGCTCGGTATTATACATACACACCGAAGGACTGATCAGCGGCATCCCCGACATTGAGAACATCGCCATCCCAACAAAAAACAGTGCAGGCACCTTGTTTATAAGAGATGTTGCCAGCGTACAAATAGGTTTTGCAACACGCTACGGCGCTTTATGCTACAACGACCAGGGCGAAGTGGCCGGCGCCATTGTAATGATGCTGAAAGGCGCTAATAGCAACGAAGTAATAAAAAATGTAAAAGAACGTATTGCCCAGATACAAAAGACCTTGCCCGAAGGCGTGGTGATTGAGCCGTTTTTAGATCGAACAAAAATGGTGAACAACTCCATTAGTACCGTAGAAAAAAACCTGGCCGAAGGTGCATTGATCGTGGTTTTTGTACTGGTGGTTTTTTTGGGGAATATAAGAGCGGGGCTGCTGGTGGCATCGGTTATTCCACTGGCCATGCTGTTCGCTATTATTATGATGAACCTGTTTGGCGTAAGCGGCAATTTAATGAGCCTGGGAGCATTAGATTTTGGATTGATAGTAGATGGAGCGGTCATTATTGTGGAGGCCGTTATGCACCAGCTTTCGCACAATGCCCGTTTTAAAAATATGACGACACTAAGTAAGCCTGAGATGAACGATACCGTCAACCGGTCTGCCAGCAAAATGATGAACAGCGCGGTGTTTGGGCAGATCATCATCCTGATTGTTTACCTGCCGATTTTTGCCCTGGAAGGCATAGAAGGAAAGATGTTTAAACCGATGGCCCAAACTGTAGCATTTGCCTTAATTGGGGCCTTCCTGCTATCGCTTACCTACATACCCATGATGAGCGCCTTTGTTTTAAGCCGAAAAATCAAGCACAGAAAAAATATTTCTGATAAGATGATGCACCGCCTGGAAACCGTTTACCAGGGCGCACTGGCAAGGGTGATCCGTTATCCAAAGCTGGTGCTTACATCCGCGGTATTGCTATTTGTAGCGGCTTTAATCACCCTCAGCACCTTAGGCGGCGAATTTATTCCATCGCTGGAAGAAGGCGACTTTGCGGTGGATACCCGTGTGCTGACAGGCAGTAATTTGAACACAACTATCGAGAGCACCCAAAAGGCGGCGCACCTGTTACTTACTTCGTTTCCCGAGGTAGAAAAGGTGGTCACCAAAATTGGAAGCGGCGAAGTACCTACCGACCCCATGCCCATGGAAGCCAGCGATATGATGGTGATCTTAAAGCCCAAAAAAGAATGGACATCGGCCAAAACCTTTAACGAGCTGGCCGATAAAATGGGCACGGCCCTGCAAGACATTCCGGGTATTACCGCCGGTTTTCAATACCCCGTGCAAATGCGTTTTAACGAATTGATGACCGGCGCCCGACAGGATGTAGTTTGTAAAATTTTTGGCGAGAATTTAGATACACTGGCCGCTTATGCCGACAAGCTTGCTGCGGTTATCAATACCGTAAAAGGAAGAGACAATTTATATGTGGAACCGGTTACCGGCCTTCCGCAAATGGTGGTAGAATATAACCGGCCGATGATTGCCCAATACCATTTATCTATAGCCGATATAAACCGGGTAATTAATACCGCATTTGCAGGCCAAAGCACCGGGTTGGTGTACGAAGAAGAAAAGCGGTTTGAGCTGGTAGTGCGACTGGATAACAATGAAAGACGAAACCCCGACGACGTAAAAAATCTTTTGATCCCGGCGCCATCGGGCGCTCAGATCCCATTATACCAATTGGCCAATGTTGAAATAAAAAACGGTCCCAACCAGATACAGCGCGAAGATGCCAAACGCCGGATTGTAGTTGGTTTTAATGTAAAGGGCAGAGATGTGCAAAGCCTGGTAGATGAGCTGCAGACCAAAGTGGACCAGCAGCTAAAACTTCCCCCGGGGTACTATATTACCTATGGCGGCGCTTTTGAAAACCTGCAGGCAGGAAAGGCGCGGCTTATGATCGCCGTACCGGTTTCGCTTATCATGATCTTTATTCTGCTCTTCTTTGCCTTTAACTCAGTAAAACAGGGCTTGCTGATCTACTCTGCCATTCCGCTGTCCGCCATTGGGGGAATATTCTTTTTGGCGCTGCGTGGCATGCCATTCAGCATAAGCGCGGGTATTGGTTTTATCGCCTTGTTTGGCGTTGCAGTATTGAATGGCATTGTATTGATCGCCGAATTTAACCGCCTTAAAACACAGGGTTTCACCTCATTGTCAAAGATCGTATTAACAGGCACCCGCTTACGGTTACGACCGGTATTGATGACAGCCGCGGTAGCCTCGCTGGGCTTTTTACCTATGTCGCTTAGCCAGGGTGCCGGTGCCGAGGTGCAACGTCCATTGGCTACGGTGGTAATTGGCGGGTTGCTGGTGGCTACCTTTCTCACACTTTTTGTTTTACCGGTGCTCTACATCCTTTTCGAGAAAGGCATACCGAAAAAAATAACCATGAAAAAGACAGTAACAATAATAGCGCTGGTCTTTCTTTCACTAACGCAGATACAGGCACAGCAACCCATAACAATCGACAGCGCTATCAATATCGCGCTTCGAAATAACCGCACGATCAAAAGCGAACAGTTGAGGGCAGACTACCAGAAAGCACTCATCAAAACAGCAACAGAAATACCTAAAACAAATGTGTTTCTGGAGGCTGGCCAGATAAACAGCATTTATACCGATACCAAATTCGGGCTTGTACAGTCGTTTGCTTTGCCAGGCGTTTACAGCAAACAGAAAGCGCTTTATGAACAGGAGTTTGCGTTGGCAGTTTTAAACGTTAGCCTAAAAGAATGGCAGATAAAAAAAGCGGTTACACAGGCATTTTATTATTACGGCTACCTGGCTGATAAAGAAAAAATACTGATGTCGGCCGACACACTTTATTCAAACTTTTATGATAAAGCAAGCCTCAGGCTTCAAAAAGGTGAAAGCAATATTTTAGAAAAAACGACCGCCCAAACACAGAAAACCAATATTGAAATCGAACTAAAAAGGGTTCGCCAGCAAAAAGAATTAACCGCCCTTCAGTTTCAATTACTATTGAACGCCAATGACCGCCTGGAACCTGGACAGATGCAAAAAACCTCCGTCAACTTTTTGGCGGATAGTGTCTCCATCTCTCAAAATCCTTTGCTTGCCTACCTGCAGCAGCAACAGCAAATTGCTATAGCAGCCACAGCGGTTCAAAAAGCCAAACTTCAACCAGAATTTACTATCGGCTATAACAACAATAGCTTCAGGGGAACGGGTGCCGATGATAAACTCT
>JBBRCW010000464.1:0-4350 GCA_038204535.1 Chitinophagales bacterium
ATTCCAGGTGTACCACCCATCAACAGAGGGTTCTCCAATTTTATGATAGCCCAGAAATGCTAGTGTTTTCATGACTTATTTATAAGCTTCGTTCCAGTAAACTTTTCGCCACCTTTTTTGCATCAAAATATTCTTCGGCCAATGATCGTGCTAACTGGCTGTGCCTTTCATAATTAGCCTCGACTTCTTTTATACATTTAACGGCTTCATCAAAATTTCTGAAACGTAAAAGGCCTGCATTATCAGGTAAAAATCTGCTTGGTCCCGTATGTTCAACTATTGCAGGTTTACCGCTGGCTAAATAACAAATGGTTCTGTCACTGATCCAGGCATTTTGCAAACGAATGCAGGAAGGTTTTACGCAACTGAATTCGCCACGAGAACTTTGAATGTATCGTTGATATTTTTCCGGCGTTGATGTAAGTGTTTGACTATCGCTCACATACCATCCAAAATTTTCAAGATCCTCTTTTTCTTTTTTTTCCCATTCTGCAAGACATAGGGCTAACTCCAGACGAGGAGTCACATGCTTTGGTAATTGTAAATATGGAAGAAACCCCACTTTCTTGTCATTGGAATATAATTCGCCGTTGTCATCCTCCCATAAATCCATACTCCAGTGACTAACGGTTGTGTATGTTGATTTTTCTAAAGCATTAAACACAGGCCACCTATCTAATGCTACACATGGAGCAGTATAGTTCCATTTTAAACCAAGATCGGGGAACTTAGCTCCCGGTTTACCAACTGTTTCACCAATAGTAAAATAAACGTCGTGAGGGGCAACATGAATATAGCCTTTTGATAACCAAACCTGTGTTAGCCCTGGATCAATATCCAGCAATACCGTTCTTTTGAATTTATTTAAAATATTTTGAGGCATTCCATACCACTGGTTGATAAGTATGTCTGCTTGTTCAGCTGCGGTACTCACGTCCATACATTCTGCCAAGTTTTTCAAATTGTTTTCATCACCATTCCTTGGCCATAAAGCGACGTCGTCCTGTAATTCAAATTCTTCAAGCCTTTCTTTAAGTGATGCAACTAAATAAACTAATTCATCAGGGGAAGTATGAGCATTAACGGCTTCCAGCCAAATTACGTTGCAACCATTGGCTAGAAAACCAAGCGCCCAGTTTAGGTAAACCCACATGTGGCCGCCACCGTTTGGATAGTATAAGGTATTTACGGAGAGACAGATGGTCATATGCAAAAAGGAATTTACAGTTTTTAAGAAAAGATACAGTCTTTGTCATACGCACTTATGTCTTTTATATCGAGGAAATATGAATAATTATTTCTTTTTGAAAGTCTTATCGTTTTATGTAACATTATGCTTATTTCTGTTTTTAAAATAGAACAACAGTGAAGGAAGGATGCCAGAGAGGAATATAAAATAGCCCGGATTTAAAATGTCATCCATCCAATAATTTACAAAAGTCCTATTAGGCAGCGACAGTTTTATTGAGAACTCGTCTTTTATATTATTCATCTTTGAATAAACCAAACTATCTTTTGCATAAGAATTTGGTGGCCAATGTTTTTGGGTAGGAATTTGAAGATAGTTGACACCCCAGACCGTGTATACTTCCGATACAGTTTTTGAAGTATAATGAATTTGCTGCTCAACAATCTTATCCGCATTCATTTTTCTTGCCAGGTAATAAGCTGTTAAACATAAAAAAAAATAGAGCATAGGGGATTATCTTTTTATTAATCATGTAGAAAAATGTCATTCAAAATAAATAAGTAATTTTTAAACGAAGCATGAAAAAAATAATTGTAAAGAATGGAAATCTTGTTTACGAAGGCAAGCCGGGTCGCGGGGGTCATATAATGTATGTTCTTCAGTGGATAGAATGTTTAAGGAGACTCGGGTATGAAGTATTGTATTACGACACCTTGGTTGAAGGTAATACAAATGCAGCAATGCTTTTTCAGGAGATAATGGAAAGGTGGTGGAGCCCATCTTTGTCAGCACTTTTATTACAAAACGGGGATGCGCTGTATGGGCTCAGTGGAAAGCAGATTAAGAATTTTTCAAAAGAAGCATCGGCTGTCATTTCTTTAAGTTCCACCTATAACCAGGAGTCCGATGAATGGATTGCTAATGTTCATCCGAAAATATTGATTGAACAAGATCCTGCATTTACACATATTTGGGCAAGCAATAGAAATCCTCACGAAATATTTGGAGAGCATGATTTTTATTTTACTGTTGGTGGAAATGTTGGAACAGAAGATTGTACAATACCCACCTGCGGCATTAATTGGAAACCTATAGTAAACCCGGTTATACTTGACTGGTGGAATAACGACAATTTTATGTCTAATGCATGCTTTACGACGGTGGCGAGTTTATGGGTGCATGAATACCAGGAGTTCGAAGGCAAATTATGGGGACCAAAGGCAGAGCAGATAAGATTGTTTGCAGACGTGCCTGCACAAGTAACAAACTGCTTCGAAATCGTTCTGGATTGCGATCCTGATGATCCGGAGATAGGCTTTTTGCAAAACAAAGGGTGGAAAGTTTTAAAACCAGAAATAGCGACTGCAGATCCTAAAAGTTATATCCGGTTTATTAAAGGATCTTACGGGGAATTTAGCTGCGCAAAAGGATTATACGTAGGTTCAAAATCCGGATGGTTCTCCGACCGATCTGCTTGTTACCTGGCCGCGGGCAAACCTGTTGTTGTACAGGATACCGGGTTTCAACAATTGCTGCCAACAGGGGAAGGATTGTTTGCATTCTCGACCTTGCAAGAAGCTACTGAAGCCATTGGCAGAATAAATAATGATTATAGCAGGCATGCACGTGCTGCGAGGCAATTGGCGGAAAATTTTTTTGATGCAAATAAAGTCATTCCTTCATTACTAAAAGAAGCAGGAATTTAATGTTCGTTCTGGATAGAAAAAAATGCATGTCGTTGCAGGATTTTGCCATTTAGTTATCATTGAGTTGTATTATGTTCGGTCTTTTTGACACATACATAAAATTAATTGACGCGATGATGCTCCCAAAAGAAATAATGATGAAGTGATTGCGACGCAACGAAGATGCCATGGAAATCGAGTGCTGGTATCATCAAACTACTTCCTCTATACATAACTTACGTTATGCAGATTATAGTTGATCAAGTAATCTTTGGCAATGCTATAGCACGCTCGATAGAAGCGCTGTTGTAATTTTTTTTGCATCGAAATATTCGACAGCGAGATTACGTGCGAACACACAATGTTGCTCATAATTATCGTCTGCTTCCGCGAGAAATTTTACGGCTTCATCGAAATTTTTAAAACGAAAAAGACCTTCGGAATCCGGTAAAAAACGGCTTGCCCCTGTATGCTGAACAACTGCTGGCTTGCCGCTTGCCAAATAGCATAAAGTCCGGTCGCTGATCCAGGCTGTCTGCATCTTTACATAATGAGGTTTCACGCAACTAAATTCTCCTTTCGATTCTTCGATGTAGGACTTGTATGCACGAGGCGTATCAGAAACACTCCAGGACTCCCGGACACTCCAGCCTTTTTCGGTGAGAAATTGTCTTTCCTTCTCATCGCCATCCAGGCACACAGCAAGCTCAAGCTTTTGATAAGATTTTTGGGGAAGTTCAATGAAAGGCAGAAATCCCTCCCTTTTATCGTTGCTATAATAGCTACCATCGGCTTCCACTATCCACTCGTCGGCATTCCAGTGAGAGATGGTGGTGAAGGCCGACTCAACTTTTACCAGTTTTGGAGTCCATGTGTTTGTATCTACGCAGGGAGGCGTATAATTCCACTGTATGCCTACCGATGGAAAAAGGGAATTGGGTGCACCAACAGTTTCACCAATGCTAAAATAAACCTGGTGTGGTGCTATGTACACCCTCCCATTCGCAATAAAAAATTGTAAAAGGCCGGGATCAATATCGAGGAAGGCAGTTCTCCTAAATTTTTTTAATAAACCATAGGGCAGATCGTATCTTAAGTTAAGAAGTAAATCGGCCTGGAAGACGGGTTCAAGTTCAAACAGGTTTTCATCGAGTCCTTCAATGCCTGCATCTTCCTCTTTAAAAATCTTTAGTGCGTTCTGGAAGCCAAAATCGTTTAACCTTGACTGCAAGGTTTCAACATCGTAAATTAATTCAGCAGAAGACCTTCCAGGCATTGTTTTCTCCAGCCAAATGACCTCACATCCGCAAGCTTTCAGCCCTAGGGCCCAGTTCATATAGACCCAAAAGTGCCCACCGCCATGAGGATAGTGCAATGTATATGCTGCAAGACACACAGTGGTTGGCATAATTAAACTGATTGATTTATTGTTAGATGATTTTCATTTTCGGCTCTCATACTGGTTAACTAACCTGT
>JBBRCW010000465.1:0-4350 GCA_038204535.1 Chitinophagales bacterium
TCTGCCTCCTGTCACCGAACTCCCAAAATGTAAAATCATTTCAAACGATTGAAAACAACCAACAAATTAAACTACACAACTGGTAATGTTCCTTGCTTTTTTGCCACCGTTATTCTGTAGCCGGGCTCCGGTATATGGCAATCAAAAAGACAGAATTATAGAAGGTTTAGGTACGTCTTAAGATTATGAAACCTCAACAAAAAAACATCTCCGATTGCCATTACTAACCAATTACTATTGCGTTTTTCAGGCATGCCACATTGAGCCGGCAAGCCTGTAAGGCAAGCAGTAACAGCACTTTCATTGAAATTTAGATGGAGGCAACACTATCAAAAATGTAATCGCATGGATATTTAGCCAGTTGCCTGTGCAGTAACAAGATCATTGGATGATCAATGCATTTAAGGCATGGGATATTTGGCAGGTTCAGACAGTTAAAAGCACACCCAAATAATATATGGAAATGCTATCCGGCAATTATGCGATTGGTCCGCAAACCAGCATAGAACCAAATGTTTTTGATTTTAAAATATTTGCCTGAAAGGCAAAAACTTATTTATCTTTCGCATTAAAGAGTAACGATAGAAATGAAATATTACGCTTTGCCTATTTGGATAACGATTGCTGTTTGCCTTTACGGATGCCGGTCGAACACCAGCGATCAAACAAACAAAACTATGGTTCAATTGATCACTTTAGATCCGGGCCATTTTCATGCCGCTCTGGTACAAAAGGAAATGTACCCCGGCATTGACTCAATAGTGAATGTATATGCCCCCGGCGGACCAGAGTTAGACGCCTATCTCTCGTTGATTGACCAGTATAATACCCGGCCCGAAAATCCGACACATTGGGTAGAAAAAGCATACACAGGCAGCGACTACCTGGAAAAGATGCTGGCAGAGAAAAAAGGAAATGTAGTGGTGCTGGCCGGCAATAACCGCCAGAAAACCGAATACATTATGAAGTCGGTAGAAGCCGGCCTGAATGTGCTGGGCGACAAACCGATGGCCATCAACACGGAGAATTTTAGCTTATTACAACAGGCTTTCGATAAAGCCAAAGAAAAAGACCTTTTGCTGTACGACATTATGACCGAACGATCGGAGATCACCAATATTTTACAGAAAGAACTGGTGCATATCCCTTCAGTGTTTGGTGAGTTGCAACAGGGCACCGCTGCAGACCCGGCCATTATAATGGAAAGCGTGCATTTTTTCTACAAGTATGTTTCGGGAAAAGTGCTCCGCAGGCCATCCTGGTTTTTCGATCCGGCACAACAAGGCGATGCAATTGCCGATGTTGGAACCCACCTGATAGACCTGGTACAATGGGAAGCTTTTCCGAATGTTTCGCTCGATTTTACCAAAGATGTTACTATAGAATCCGCCAAACTCTGGCCAACCAGTCTTTCAAAATCGCAATTTGCATTAATCACGGGAAGCGATTCCTTTCCTGCTTATCTTTTGCCTTTGATTAAGAATGACACGATCCTGCAGTCGCATGGTAACGGCGAAATAAATTATACCCTTAAAAATGTGCATGCCAAAATAATAGCCCGTTGGGATTACCAGGCCACACCTGGAAGCGGCGACACCCATTATTCACTATTCAAAGGCACCAACGCCACTGTCGAAATTAAACAGGGCGGCGCAGAAAATTTTCAGCCCACATTGTATGTTACACCCGCCGCTTCGGTTAACGAAACTGACTTTTCGCTGGCATTACAAAAGGCCATTGCAACTATTAATGAAAAATATTCAGGAGTGACTGCCGAAAAAACCCGCGATGGCTGGAAGCTGGTAATTCCCCAATCATTTAAAATTGGTCACGAAGCACACTTTGCCCAGGTAATGCAGCGGTATCTTCAATACCTTAAAGACAAAAAATTGCCCGACTGGGAAGTGCCTAATATGCTGGCGAAATATTATACCAGCACAAAGGCATTAGAAATGGCCACAAAATAGCAACTACCACATTTTAAAAACATCACTAAAACCATATTGATTGCCATGAAAAATACGCGCCGCGGTTTTTTACAACAGGCCACCCTTGCAGTGGCCGGTTCGGTTACACTGCCCTTTGCTGCACAAGCAATTCAGCTTCCAAAAGATTTTGATAAAAAAAATAAAGACAACCTGGCAATTGGTTTTGCCGGTTACAGTTTTGCGAAGTTTGATGTGGATAAGTCGATTGAAATGATGAAGCGGTTAAACATCCGTTATCTGTCGGTAAAAGATTTTCATCTTCCTTTAAACAGCACCAACGAAAAGATAAAAGAAGTATTAGGAAAGTTTGAAGCTGCCGGCATTAAGGTATATGCTGTAGGGGTAATTTATATGAAAAGCAAAGAAGCCGTGGATACTGCATTCGATTATGCTAAGCGGGTGGGTGTGGATCTGATAGTGGGTGTTCCCAATTACGACCTGCTGGACCATACCGAACAAAAGGTAAAGGAAACCGGTATCCGCATTGCTATACACAACCATGGCCCTGAAGATGCCTTGTATCCCGGCCCGCAACAAGTGTACGACCGCATTAAAGACCGCGACCCGCGCATGGGCCTGTGCCTTGATATCGGCCATGCCACCAGGGCTGGCGCTAATCCTGCCAAAGCCATTAAGGAATATAAAGACCGAATGTTCGATTTGCACATTAAAGACGTATCGGAAGCGGTTAAAGAAGGGAAATCTATTGAAATTGGCCGCGGCGTCATAGACTTTGAAGCGTTGGTAGAGGCACTGAATAAAATTCGCTACAAAGGCATCTGCGCCATTGAATACGAAAAAGATATGACAGATCCATTGCCAGGCATGGCCGAGTCGATGGGCTATTTCAGGGGTGTTTTAGCCTGCGAAGATTAATACCGGTTTTTCTTAAAATCTTTTTAAAACCACCTTAACATTTACTTTACCATAGAACAAAGCCAAATGACCGATTGTTGCCTGTTTATTATTATTTGATAGATGATTCTAAATAGTTTGCAAACAATTGAAACACGATTGAAAAAATGAAAAAAGTTTTTGCCGGGTCAATAGGAATGGCCTTTGTTTTTAGTTACCTGTTTTTTGCGTCGGCATGTAATGGTGGCGCCAATAGTTCAGGTCCATATGATTCTCTCTCGTTAAAAAAAGACCTTATGTCGCCGCAGCTTTCGCCTGAGGAAAGCATGAAGAAAATGCATCTTGAAGATGGCTTTGAGGTTAAATTGGTGGCTGCCGAACCATTGGTGGTGGCACCCGTAGCGCTTTCGTTCGATGAAAAGGGCCGTATCTGGGTGGTTGAAATGCAGAATTATATGCCAGACACCTCGGGCACAGGCGAAAATCAGCCCATAGGCAAAGTGGTCATTTTAAGCGATACAAACAACGATGGCGAGATGGACAAACGCGATGTGTTTTTAGATTCGCTGGTTTTACCGCGGGCAATTTGCCTGATTGAAAAAGGAATTCTTGTTGCAGAACCACCCAAGTTGTGGCATTATGATATTGTAAATGACCGGCCAACAAATAAAACATTGATAGATTCAGCATATGCTGCCGGTGGAAATGTTGAGCACCAGCCCAATGGCCTTTTCAGAGCGCTGGATAACTGGATATATAGCGCAAACTCACCCAAACGATACCGTAAACAAGGCAGCAAATGGTTGATTGAAAAAACACATGACCGCGGTCAGTGGGGCATTAACCAGGATGATAATGGCAGGTTGTTTTACAACAGTAACTCCACAAATTTGCTGGGCGATTATTTTCCACCGGCCCTGGGGGCAACCAACAAACACCAGCGCGGTGTAAAAGGGTATGAAGAAAAAATTATTAACGATAATAGGGTGTATCCCGCCCGTCCCACGCCTGGTGTAAACAGGGGTTACCAGGAAGGCATTCTGGATGATAGTTTACGCCTGGTTAAATTTACAGCCGCTTGCGGACCGGTCATTTATAACGCCCCGCTATTTGGGAAAGAATACTATGGCAATGCTTTTGTTGCCGAACCATCGGCTAACCTGATTAAAAGAAATATATTAAAAGAAAAAGGAAATATCATAACCGGCGAAGAGGCCTATGAAAACAAAGAATTTCTTGCCAGCGAAGATGAACGTTTTCGGCCGGTCAATCTTTATACCGGGCCCGAAGGCGCAATGTATGTAATTGATATGTACAGAGGTATTATTCAACACAAGACATACATTACACCTTACCTTAAAAACGAGATTAAAGACCGCAACTTAACCAAACCATTATCGGCTGGGCGTATATATAAAATACTGCCAAAGAACAGCGAGCCCAAAGCGCCGGTGTTTTCAAAAGACACTACGGCATTATTACAATTATTACAAAGCCAAAACGGAAC
>JBBRCW010000466.1:0-4323 GCA_038204535.1 Chitinophagales bacterium
CCACATATTCTCAACTAAATGTGCAAGGCGTATTTCAGCATCTTCTTCCGTCTCGCCGACTGCAATTGCTTGCGGGAATTCTTTGTAATATGTGTAGTACTGGTCAGACTTAATGTCGTGTTCCAATACTTGAGTTAAAGCTATATTGAGATTAAGTTGTCGATGGGCCATTGGTGAAAAGTTTTTCTTAACGTAAAATTATAGAACAATAGTACTCTTAAAATGTTAGATTTTCCCACTTTATGTTTATAAAAAGTTTGTCACAATGTGAATAGAGATGTGTAGTTAGCTTATAATTAAACACTCATGTAAAATTTCTTAAAAGATTATTTACAACTTGTAGATATAATCGATACATTGTCTTTTGACGAAATGTTTGAATTAAAAAAATTGATAAAAAAAATGCATTGACCTCCGCCAAGACGAAATTAAAGATAATATAGAAAAGCGAGGCAGGAAAGTGCAAATGGTCGAACAATTGTACTATGCACTATTAAAGAGATAAAGTCATACTTTTCCAAAATGATGGATAATGAAGTTTGAATTAGATGAGGCTTATTGATTAATCATTTTATTTTGTCTACTCCGCAACAAATTCTGCAACAATACTGGGGCCACAACGCATTCAGGCCATTACAGGCGGAGATAATAGAAAACATATTAGAAGGCAATGATACGCTGGCATTATTACCGACTGGCGGGGGAAAGTCCATTTGTTTTCAGGTGCCAGCTTTATGTAAACCGGGTATTTGCCTGGTCGTTAGCCCCTTAATAGCGCTAATGAAAGACCAGGTGGAGAATTTAAAAAAGCGAAATATTGCGGCTTTAAGCTTGCAGAGCGGCATGACCTATTACGAAGTAAGAGACACCTTAAAGAATGCTTGTTATGGCGAGTTTAAGTTTCTATACGTGTCGCCCGAAAGACTGGAAACCAAACTTTTTAAAGAATATCTATCCGCTTTGCCTTTAAATTTAATTGCGGTAGATGAAGCGCATTGCATTTCTCAATGGGGATATGATTTTCGCCCGCCCTATTTGCGTATAGCCGCTATCCGGCAAACTTTTCCATCAATACCGGTTTTGGCATTAACCGCTTCGGCAACGCCCATAGTGCAAGCCGACATTTGCGACAAACTGCTGTTTAAAGCGCATCATATATTCAGGCAGTCGTTCGAAAAACCCAATCTTTCTTTTAGCGTATTTAAGGTTGATAGCAAGATCAATAAGCTGATCGAAATTCTGCAGAAGGTCAGGGGCACTGCCATTGTTTATTGCAGAAACAGGCGCCGCACAAAGGAAATAGCCCACCTACTGCACCTCAATAAAATATCTGCGAACTTTTACCATGCGGGTTTGATTCAAAAAGAAAGAAGCCAGCGGCAGGAAGACTTCATCAACGATAAAGTAAGGGTGATTGTTTGCACCAATGCCTTTGGAATGGGTATAGATAAGCCTGATGTGCGAACCGTAATACATGTAGACATTCCCGACAATCTTGAAAATTATTACCAGGAAGCGGGACGTGCCGGCAGAGATGGAAAACAGGCTTTTGCCGTTTTATTGTATGGTTCTAATGAGGCGGAAGAGCTGCAAAAACTTCCTGATATAAAATTTCCCCCATTAAAAGAAATACGCAGCATATACCAGGCGCTGGCCAATCATCTGCAGATAGCGGTCGGCAGCGGCGAAGGCCTGTATTACAACTTTAGCCTTTTCGATTTTGTAAAGTATTTTAAACTGAACAGCCTGTTGGTGATTAACGCATTGAAAGCCCTTGAACAGGAAGGGCACCTCACTTTTAATGAGCAGGTTTTTCTAACACCCAAAATTGGTTTCACCTGCAGCAAAGACCTTTTAAACGAATTTGAAGCAGCGCACCCCGAATTTGAAAACCTGCTAAAATACCTGCTACGAACGTATGCCGGCATTTTTGATAATGTAGTTTCGGTAAACGAAAAATTGATCAGCCGGCTGACCAAATTATCCATAGAAGAATTACAACAGCAACTCATCAAGCTGCAGGCATTTGGCATTCTGGAATACCAGCCGCAAATTGAAACGCCGCAGATCTATTTTTCGCAGAACAGGGCATCGGCCGATTACCTGACATTTAATAACGATCAATATCTCGAACGAAAAAAGCAATACCAGCTACGGGTGCAGGCGATGGCCCGTTACATTCATTTGGAAGGTTTTTGCAGAAGCCAATACATTGGAAACTACTTTGGAGACGCGGATCTGAAACCATGCGGCCAATGCGATAATTGCCTTCGTAAGAAAAAAGTACAGCTTACCGAAGCGGATTTTAAACGAATCAGCCACCTCATTCTTGAATATGTGAATGGTGCCGGCGTTTCGCTTCAGCAGCTATTTGCTCAAATGCCATCAACAAAAAAAGACCATATCTGGAAAGTGCTTGATCATCTTCAATCCGAAAAAAAGTTACTGGTTGAACCGGATGGCATTATTAAGGGCCACAAATAGATCATTTGCCGGTATTAGAAAACATTATCCTAAAACCAGCTCTTCTTTCTACTGCTTCTTCCGCCTAAACCCAAAGCCCCCAACAAACTGCGGGTAATCATATTGGCGGCGGTTCTACCGGCGGTTTTAATCATAGGGTTATCAAAAAAACTCTCTTCTTTTTTCACAGATGTTTGTTTCTTTTCCTGTATTATTTCTTCTGCCGCTGCTGTCTTTTTAGCTGCTTCCTCAATTTTTGCCGTCAGCATTTCGTAGGCGCTTTCGCTGTCGACAGGCGTATTGTATTTTGCCGCCAGTCTGCTTTTACTTACAATGGCATTAATCTCATCGTCGGTCAGGATATCCATACGACTGCGTGGTGCATTAAGCATCACCTGCGCCAAAGGTGTTGGTATCCCTTTTTCGTTCAGCATGGTAACCAGCGCTTCTCCAATACCCAATTGAGTAATCAGGTCTTCGGTTTTATAAAACTCAGTTTCGGGATAGTTTTCGGCCGTTTGTTTGATCACCTTGCGATCGGCGGCTGTAAAAGCACGTAAGGCATGCTGCACTTTTAAACCAAGTTGCCCCAGCACGCTGGCGGGCACGTCCATGGGGTTTTGGGTTACGAAAAAGATGCCAATGCCTTTTGAACGAATAAGTTTTATAACCGTTTCAATCTGCTGTAACAGCGCCGAACTCGCCTCCTGAAAGATCAGGTGCGCCTCATCAATAAACATGACCAGCTTAGGCTTATCCAGGTCGCCTTCTTCGGGACTGATGGCGTACAACTCCGCTAATAATTGCAACATAAAGGTCGAAAATAGTTTGGGCCTGTCCTGCAGATCGGTTACCCGCAACACGTTGATCATGCCGCGGCCATCATCGCTGATGCGCATCAGATCCTCCACCTCAAAACTCTTTTCGCCAAAAAATATATCCGCACCCTGCTGCTGCAGCTCAATCACTTTACGCAAAATTGTTCCGGTGCTGGTAGTTGATATTTTTCCATAGGCCTTCTCTATTTCCGCTTTTCCTTCATCGCCAATATATTGCAGCACCTTAATAAAATCTTTCAGATCGAGCAGGGGCAGTTTATTATCATCACAATATTTAAAGAGCATAGCCACCAGGCCACCCTGTGTATCATTCAAACCTAAAATTTTTGTGAGCAGTACCGGCCCGAATTCGCTTACCGTAGCCCTTAATCGTACCCCTTTTTCCTGGCTGAGGGTCATTAATTCAACCGGGAATTGCGCAGGCGAAAAGGCGACACCAATTTTCGCGGAACGTTCCACGATCCTGGCGTTTGATGAGCCCGGCATAGCAATCCCGCTCAGATCGCCTTTAATATCCATCAGCAACACCGGCACACTTGCATCGCTTAACAACTCGCTGATCATTTGCAGGGTTTTGGTTTTACCCGTTCCTGTGGCACCGGCTATTAACCCGTGACGGTTCATCGTTTTTAAAGGCAGTAAAATATCGGCCCCGGTTACCACGTCCCCATCCAGCATTGCTGACCCTATTTTTACTGATTCACCCTTAAAAGTGTAGCCAGCTTTAATCGTGTCTGTAAATGCAGTATTGTTAGCCATGCGTTAGGTTTTGATGGAAAGTTACAGTTTAGATTGATTTTTAAGTATTTGACAACTTATTTTTTGCCAATTAATTTCCTGTCTGCAACACGGCTGACAAAAAAGGCCTGACAACTTATATACTCACCTTACGCAACTTGTTATCACAAAAAGTGGTTTATGCTGCTTTAGGTGTTGATAAGTTTTTGAGTTCTTTATAGGCGGCCTGTTGGGCTGCCAGATAAATTTTGTGCTTCATCCCAAAATGATTTGTACCTGTTCT
>JBBRCW010000467.1:0-4269 GCA_038204535.1 Chitinophagales bacterium
TCGCTTGTTACCCGGCACCACTACACCATAGCCCACCTGTGCAAAGGGAGAAGACAACAAATTATAGCTGGCCAGTTTTTTACCATCGTTGGAGGCCATAAAAACAGTGCCCTCCAAACGGCGTTTATTTCCTGTTGTCGGATTAAGTACCACGCAATACGCTTTCCACGACACGGTATCTACATCATTGTATAATAATTCGTCGTCTGTCCGTCCCCATTGAACATTGGCGCCTAACTGAGCTTCCCAGCCACTGGTAGTAGCCACTATTTTTTCCTTGCCTGTTTCAAGGTCTATCACCACCACTTCACCCTGGTCGCCGGGCCGGGGCGACCGGTTTTCGAATGGCATACGAAACAACGCAACCATTTTACCCCCGGGGCTGACAGGCGATGTGTCAAAAAAACGATGAATGATTTTGCCGGATGCGAGCAGCCTCAGGCCAACCAACGGATCGGCCGTGGGTGGCGTTTGGGCAAAGTTGGAAATACTTAATACAAACAGTATGATTGTGAGTCGTATTTTTTTTCTGTGTCCGGGTTTTAAAAAATGTGCTTTCAACATTTGTTATCAGGTTGATGAAAATTGTAAAAGAAATGTGTGATCTATGTGATGAAACCCCGCTAATTAATAACCTGGATTTTGTTCCTCCGTTGCAGTACCAGGGTTTGCCAAACGATCTATATGTGTTTGCGGTATGGGCCTTAATTGGTGAACGGGCTTTACGTTAGCTGCGGCCAAAGTATTATACATCTTTATCCTATCGACAAAGGTCTCTGTGCGAACCAGGTCGTACCACCGCTCATAATCCCCGCTTAACTCTCTTGCTCTTTCTTCAAGAATGAAGTCGCGAATTTTTGTGGGTGAATTAATATCGGCTGCTGTAATTTCCATGGCAGATTCAGTGCTATTGGTAACATCAGCAGGATTGCCACCATCAACCATTACATAGTGAAAGGTTTTCATTTCTCCCTGTTTGTAAGCTGCCCGCCGCCGAACCATATTGATAAATTCGGCCGCTTTATTATAATCACCTTTTCTTCCATATGCTTCACCTGCAATCAGGTATGTTTCGGCTAACCAAAGCAAAGTAAAATCCAATCTTCCTATGTCGTCGTTCGGTCCAAGCCTTGTAGGGTCTAACTGATAACGGTAATGAGGAAAGAAACGGTCGGTCCATTTGTTTCGTGGAAACCAGACGTATGGTTTTTTATCAATGTTTAATTGGGTGGATTCGTTTTCGAAGGTGAAAACAAGGGCCGTGTCGCCACTTTTAAATTTTGGCTGGCCCACCAATGCAGGAGACGGTGCAGCCGCTGCTGTCCATTTTTGAATTTTGGCATTGTCGGAGGTGTTTCCTATCCAAACAGTCTTGTAGGCTTTATATATCCTGGAGTCTATTTTCCGGTTGAATAAGCTGAAAAAATAATTTGTAGGCATACCGCGCACAAAGGAGCGGCCGTTAGGAACATCTCTTAAAACGCCGCCTCCGGAAATATTGTCGTACTGACAAACATAATATAGGTGACTGGTATTGCCAGGGCTGTTGGCTAACACATTTTGTGTAAACTGTATGGCAAACAGTACCTCTTTATTGCCTTCGTTTAAGGGGTTACGGGCATCATCATAATTGGGTAATAACGCTCCTTTTGTAGCTATCACTTTTTCGGCGTAAAAAGCAGCGCTATCCATATCTGTTGCCTTCTGCCCTCTTTGATCGTTTACTGCGCTTCCCCTGGTTAAATATACTTTTGCCAGTAAGTGTTGGGCGGCCGGCTGTGTTACTCTCCCAAATTCGCTTTGCGTAACCGGTAAGTTATCGGATGCAAACTTTAAATCGTTGATGATGGCAGTATAGATATCAGCAACGGCGCTTCTTTTTAAATCATTTTTTACAGTTAAATTTTCAGTTAACATTAATGGAATTTTACCGAATGTTTGCACCAGCCTGAAATAATAAAAAGCCCTTAAAAATCTAACCTCACCTTCGCGGCGTAGTCTTCCCTGCTCATTTTTTAAAAAATTGGTTCCCTCAACCTTTGGTAAGCGGTTGATGGCTATGTTACAGGAATTAATGCCCTTATAAAAATTATCCCATAAAAACTGGAAATTTCCATTGGTAGAATTGATGTCAGAAGTATACAGGTGAAATTCGTTGCCCGACGAAACCCTGGTGTAGGTAAATATGTCGGTGCCGAGGTTTGAAAGGTTAATGCCGGTTTGGGTAGAAACCATTGTTCTTAATGGGGCATAACTGGCCCAAACCAGTGCTTCTATGCCCTTTTCTGTATCATAAAATTCATAGCTCACACCAGATACCTGTTGCTCATTCAGGTATTTTTTACAACTGAACGAACTGGTTATTAGTAATAAGCAAGCAAAATACTTTTTCATATAAAGCAATTTTATTGTTTTAAAATGTAAGGTTAATACCGGTCATAAAGGTCTTTACACTTGGGCTTGAAATGCCGGTAGATCCTTCGGGGTCTATGCCCCTGAAATTGGTAAATAAAAATGGATTTAGTGCACTTACAAAAATGCGGAATTGCGAGGCACGAATGCGCTTTTTTACGCTTTCGGGTAGGGTATAACCCAGCGTTATGTTGCGTACCCTGGCAAACGAACCATCCTGGTAGGCCAGCGTATTGCCAAACAGGGGAGTTCTTCTGCCACTTACCGGTTTTGGAAATGAATTGGTAGGATTATCGGGGCGCCAATAGTCAACATTAATCCAATTGTACCGGCCTTCGTATAAAATTCCCTGGTCGTCGTTAATCATTTGTCCTTGACGAACGAATATTAAAAAGTTTAAATCAAAATTGGAATATTGAAGTATGCTGTTAAGGCTGCCATACCATTTGGGAACTGCGCTGCCCAAAATTACCCGGTCGGCTGCTGTTATCTTTCCATCGTTGTTTGAGTCCTGTACTTTTATTTCTCCAACGGCAAAATTTCCTCCTGCACCATTATAAGCAGCTATTAGATTTTTGTCTGCATCGGCGTTCTGAAAGATGCCGGTTTTTTTAAAATCGATATAGGTATTAACCGGATATCCAATAAACCAGCGGTTGCCTACATCATCTACTTTACCCTGGTACAGCGATACGATCTCTTCCTTATTTTTTGTAAATGTCACCTGGTTGGTCCATTTCAATTTGCCATTTGGGTTATCAAATAGTACACCTTTAATAGAAACTTCAATTCCTTTGTTGCGGGTGGCTCCTACGTTTTCAATAATAGAATTAAAGCCAGATGCAGTGGGTAATTGGCGGGCTAATAAAAGGTCAACCGTATTTTGACTGTAAAGGTCAACCGACCCTATAACACGGTTTTTAAAAAGTCCGAAATCTATTCCAAGGTTTGCCTGCTTTGTTTTCTCCCACCCCAGGTTTGGATTGACAATCAAATTAGGTTCATACCCAAAAGCCGGAAGATCGTTGGTAGCGTACACCGTACGACCTAGTCCACCTTGTGTTTGGTAGGGTAGAATGGCGGTATTGCCGGTTATTCCATAGCTTGCTCTCACTTTTAAATCTGTAAAAAAGCTGAGTTGCTCCATAAATGGCTCCTCTGTAGCATTCCATGCAAAGGCAGCAGAAGGAAAGAAATCCCATTTTTTTCCCGGTGCCAGGCGCGAAGATCCATCGTATCGGCCTGTAAAAGTGAAGATGTATTTGTCTTTGTATCCATAGTTGGCCCTTGCCATAAACGAGCTTAACGACCATTCGGTAAGACCGGAAAATATAGAAGTTATTTCGTTGGCGGTACCCAGGTTATAAAACAATTGTTGATCGTATGGCAAGTCCCGTACGGCTCCACCCATATTTTCTACGCGGTCTTTTTCTATACTTTGTAGCAGGGTAAAATTTACTTTGTGTTTTTCGTTGATCCTTTTATCGAATGTCACCAAATTATCCAATACGTAGTGAAAGGGCTGACTGGTATTGTTGGAAGCAGATGTTGGGCCCTGGTTCGCATCCGACGATCTGAAACTTCCATTTCGCACAAACCGATAATCAGGAGAAAAACTCAACTTGTATTTTAAGCCGTTTATTGGAGCCAGTTCCACAAAAAAGTTTCCGAAAAAACGATTTGAATTACTTACGGAGGAAGCTCCCCTGGCCACTACAAGTGGATTGATGGGACTGTTATCGCTTGCCGGGTTATTGATTAGTAGACCACTACTGTCATATATTGGTGCAAGCGGATTTACCTGGCCTGCAAGGTTGTAAAGATTATCGGTGGTGATGCTCTTGTTAATAGAAGTTG
>JBBRCW010000468.1:0-4230 GCA_038204535.1 Chitinophagales bacterium
TCCTCATCAGGCCTCTATGGTATTTATAAGGGGTGACAGAGGCATACCTTTAAGTGATAACTCTATATCACCCACTCCAACCATTTTAAGGCACACTGGACAATTAGAAACTGGAAATGTGAATTCCTTTGTTTTTGCAACAGGATTTAGCGCAGTAAGAAATCCATATCAATCCCCTGTAAATTTTGCTACCCTCACCAGAGACAACGTACAGAATAATTTTTACCTTTGGGATCCTAAACTTGGTGGATCTAATGGCGTAGGAGGATACGTTTTGCTTAGTTATAATGGCAGTTCATATGATGTTACTCCAGCTTCTGTTAGCCCCGAAAGCCAATATATTCAAACCGGCCAAAGCTTTATGGTTCGCACGGTTAACCAAGGTTTACCTGGAAGCATTATTTTCAAAGAATCCGATAAATCAGCTACCCCTACCGCAAATGTTTTCAGATCATCAAATACTACCCGAGGCTTAAGAACTACGCTTCAGATAATGGATAAGGGTGTTGTTGCATCAGTTATTGATGAAACATTTACCGCTTATGGAACCAATTACTCAAATGACCTGGATACTTTTGACCCCGAAAAGCTTCCAAACATGAATGAGAACCTGGGCTCTGTTAGAAATGGGCAAACGCTAATGGTAGAAAGAAGGCAACCGGTTAGCGGAACAGATACTATTTTCTTAAAATTGTGGAATACAGAGCAGAAGCAATATATCCTAAACTTTAAACCAGAAAATTTAACTTCCACTTCCATCCAGAGCGCTGAATTGGTGGATAGTTACTTGAAAACGCACACCCCTATAAACATAAATGAAGAAACCAGTGTCGAATTTAATGTGGACGGAAATGTCGCTTCGGCAAATCCTCAACGTTTTATGGTAGTGCTTGCTGCAAGAAGTTCAATTACAGAAGATATCACATCTCGAAAAGGAACATTTAAACTTTCACCCAATCCTATAATCGGCAGAACCTTGAACATTCAGTTTATCAACCAGCCACAAGGAACCTATAATATTGAACTTATTAACAACATAGGACAGAAAGTTTTTAAAGGCCAGCTAAAATATGCCGGCGGAAGTATTACAATGCCTTTGAACTTAAAAAGTATAATCGCAAGAGGTGTTTATCAACTGCACATAAATAGCCAGGCGACCAATGTTAAAACAGCCATTAAAGTAATCGTAAACTAAAACAAACCCTTCAAATCATCATTATGAAAGTAAAAGCAATCATCAAGGTGTTCTTTGTTGCAAGCAGCATTTTATTATTCTCATATGCGGGAATTTCACAGGGTCCCGGTGGACCGGGCGGTCCTGGCCCCGATCCCGATCCTGATCCGCCTAGCGGAGCGGCAGTACCACTCGATCTTGGACTAAGTGTCTTTATTGCCGCTGGTATTGGCTATGCTGCAAAGAAAAGAATGGACAAGAAGAAAAATCAAACGGCCATTTAAAATAAAAACCCGGGAAGTAATGACCACTTGCGATGTTGATATTTATATTAATAAAGCAAGTGGTCATTTATTATAATTCTAAACCAAATACGATGTATTCATCACGAATTTTTAATAAGATAAACAGCATTATTGATGTTACCTACTTTGGAAAATTTATTGTTTTGCTGCTTATTTTTTACTACGGCAATTTAGCGTACGTCGCTATTATCGATCCGCAGGGTTTGGTTTACAGCGGGTTTCTCGACCATCATCTTAATTATATCAACTGGCTGCGTAATTCATACCTCTATACGTCTAATGTATTAGCCCATAGTATAGGCATCGACAGCCATATATCATTGCCCTATAAGCTGGTAACACCCAAAGCATCGGTTACAACCGTTTACGATTGCCTGGGTATCGGCATATTTTGTTTTTGGAACGCTTTTGTATTGGCTAACCAGGATACATTGGCAAGAAAAATAAAATGGTGGATGAGCGGCCTGGTAAGCATCTGGATTATCAATAATATCCGCATGACCCTGCTGTTGCTTGCGGTAGATAAAGGCATGAACTATAATGCTTTTATGAACCATCACGATTTATACAACCTGGTCGCTTATGGCATTATTGCATTGTTCATTTACCTGTACACGGTAAAATACAATCAAGGCACTGCAAATTTGCACGGCCAGCCTAACTATACCACGTAGCGCTCTTTATGCGGTTCAGCAATTGGGGATACACCTGCCGCAGCACTTCGTTAAACAAACTGTTGCGGGTTGGATCGTTAAACCGGTTGTTATTAATCAATTCCAGGTCATAAGGACTTAATGCACGGCTGTCGCCTCTATAGGTGGCAAATTGTTCCTGCTTATTATACCCGCCCGGAAAGCTTTCGAATAAAACGGTGCGATTGGTGGATGGCTCCGTAATGCGGCATGTGAGCGTGCCTCTGGCCTGAATTATACGTTGGGTAATATAAAGAGTGGCGGTAACAGTGGTGTAAATGGGTTTTTTGTCTTCAGTCTGGCCGGTTACAATTTGTTTGGAAACATCCCTGGTAAAATTGCTTTGCTGGGGTATGGGCATATACAATTCGTTCCAATCCAGGTTAACTACCCGGTCAGGGTAAACATTGTTCCGAAAAGCGTCCTGTTGTGTAAATACCTGCACATTTTTAGCGGAACCCAATTGAAAACGCAGGTCGTAGATAAAACGGTCCTGCATATAATCGTTGTTAAAGCCATAATAATCAAAAGAATGCCTGTAATAGTTTACCGGGTTTATCACAATAGTCAAAATACTTTTTTCATTGGCAATCCGCAAAAGCTCGCCTACATCTTTGTAACCAGGTATTAGCTGATCGGCCCTTTTAAACAAAGAAAAAGCCTGCATGGCCGATTGCCGGTCATTGCGATTGAGATATTGATTTCCTCTGCTGTACAAACTTTCAACTGCATTTTGCTTTGCGTCTTCATACTCAATATCGTAGCGCTTAACATTAACCAGCTTTGCAGCGGCGGGCACAAAAGAAACGGTTTCTGCCAGTTGGTTTAGCTGGGCATATTCTTTCATGATCCGCTCCCATTTATCGGGCTGGCTGCCATACTGGTAACCCGAAATATTGGTCATGTGCAACAGCACCGCCTTTGTATAAGCATTGGTGAATTGTGCCTGCGTAAGGCTGTCCCCGGGCGATGAGGAAAGCTGGGTGACCGCATCCATCACCATTTTATCTTCGGAAGGTGTACGGTCAATTGAGCCGGGGCCGCTACAGGATGCCAGTAATAAGAAAGGCACAGACAAGAGTATCCAACGTATCATATCAGTTTTTTTTATTGTTTTTTAAAATAAACTTTAAGCAGCGTACTTTATAAAACACTTCTTCAAAAGCCGTACCGGCGTCGCCAAAAATCGTGTTAAGGAATTAAGTATCAATAAAACCCGGGAGTTTTCATTTACATCCGGAATAATATTTCTATCCTTTTCAATACTCTGCCATGTTGGTTTTTCGTTTAGCTGGCAATCGGGACGAATCAACATTTGATAGTATCTAATGCAAGACAAAAAAAAAGCCGTTTTTTCAAAAAAGAATATTAATCAGCTATTATTTGCAACTTTAATTTACTTATTTTACTCTTTAACCCAAAAAAAGCCTGGTTGTAAAACGGGCATTTTTTAAGTAATTTCAATTTTCCAAAGCTGATATTCTAAAGATTTACACGGACACGTTGTTTTAGAAGAGTGCGATGAAAACGCTCTTCACCAAAAAGACATTTGAGGCTAATCAGGTAACAAATCAATTGTAAAAGTTAAATCGAATCAGAATGATCACAGAAACACCAGGTAAATCATATCAAAAATTGCGGATCTCCGGCAAGTTCCTTTACCAGGGAAAAAGTAAGTTTTATATTAAAGGTGTCACCTATGGAACCTTCGCACCACAGGATGAAGGTCATCAGTTTCCCATTCCCGGTTTGGTGGAGAAAGATTTTGCCATGATGGCTTTCAAGGGCATAAACACCGTACGAACATACACCGTTCCACCCACGTATGTGTTCGACCTGGCTTTAAAATATGGACTACGCCTAATGGTAGGCCTTCCGTGGGAACAGCACATTACTTTTCTCGACGATAAAAAACGGCAAACAGATATTATCAAACGGGTTCAGGAAGCGGCAGCTTCGTGCAGGCAGCACCCTGCCATACTTTGTTTTGCGGTAGGCAACGAAATACCTGCCCCCATCGTTCGCTGGTATGGTCCCAAAAAAATTGAAAGTTTTCTCC
>JBBRCW010000469.1:0-4186 GCA_038204535.1 Chitinophagales bacterium
CGTTATTCTTTTTGTTTTAACGATCGGGGTATATCATTTTCAGGATAAGAGTATGCGCATGCTTATTCAGATAAGAAAGAATTGGGGGGTGTTAATGGTAATGTTGCTTATTATGCTTCCCTTGCCCTTTATAAGCAAAAATGCCACGTTAAACAGCCTGCTTTTGTGGTGTATTCCGGTTAGTCCTTTTATGGCGAAAGGTTTTTTATATGCCAAAAAAAATACTTTACCCAACCTTATGTTTTGGGCAATGGTGGTTATTATTATCCTAAATAACTGGCGCTTATTTAAAATTTAAATGCGTTTTTACATTTGGCTTTCTACCTTTGTGCCCTTAATAATCATCAAAAAAATGTCAGAGGTGTGCAATGAATTTTGCCATTTCCACTGATTTTTTGCTTTGCTGGTTAAAGGAATATCAAGGTTTTTATCTAAACCGCGAATACCTTATCAGGCTGAGCTGCCAAAACCAAAACTTAAAAAGATAACGCATGAAATATGGTGTAGTTGTTTTTCCGGGGTCTAATTGCGACAGGGACATGCAGGATGCCCTTCAGCAAAGCCTGAATAAAGAAGTAGTAATGCTTTGGCATAAAGACAAAGACATCAGTATGCTTTCAACCAATGATTGCATTGTGCTTCCAGGGGGCTTCAGTTATGGTGATTATCTGCGTTGTGGCGCTATTGCCCGTTTTAGCCCAATGATGCAAAGCGTTATAGATTTTACCGAAAAGGGCGGAAAAGTGCTGGGGGTTTGCAATGGATTTCAAATTTTATGCGAAAGTGGTTTGTTGCCTGGCGTATTGTTGCAAAACGCCAACCAGCAGTTTATCTGTAAGAATGTATGGTTAAAAGCGGAAGGTAAAAACTTGTCGTCAGGCCCGTTACAAATACCCATAGCCCATGGCGAGGGCCGGTTTTATGCCGACGAAAAGGTATTGGATGAACTGGAGAAAAATGACCAGGTAATTTTTAAATATTGTGATGAAAAGGGAGATGTACACATAGATGTTTGCCCCAATGGCGCTGAACGAAATATTGCTGGTATCCGCAACAGCAACGGAAACGTTTTTGGTATGATGCCTCATCCAGAAAGGGCAGTTTCCGGACTGTTAAGCAATGTAGACGGAATGAAGGTGTTTGAATTGTTGGGATTGAATTAACAAATTTGCCGCACCTTAGGGTGTTTGCTGCCGTTTAGTATGGTAGTTAGTTTTTTACTTTGTTAAAAACAGCCTTGATGCACGCTGGTTCTGTTAAATTGGATTAGAGCCACTTAGCGCGGTATTAATTTTGGGTATAAACAACAAAATGAATTATGAATAAATTTATATCTTTCTTAGTAGTGGGAATATTAGCGTTTTCGATGAATGGAATGGCGCAGTTGAAAGACCCTGTTAAATGGTCAGCCTCTTCAAAAAAATCCGGCTCAGGTTACGATGTTACCTTAACAGCTACGCTTCCAAAACCCTGGCATATTTACTCTCAGCATACGGGCGACGGAGGTCCGATACCAACTACGTTTCAATTTGCAAAAAACCCTTTGGTAACTTTTAATGGCGCAGTTAAAGAGGTGGGTAAATTGAAAGAGGAGTATGACAAAAACTTTGATACAAAAGTTAAATATTTTGGAGATAAGGTTGAGTTTGTACAAAATATTCGAGTGAAAGGGAACATTAAGACAAATGTGAGCGTTACGGTTGAATATATGACCTGCGACGATAGCCAATGTTTGCCTCCCGTAAAGAAAACATTCACTGTTTCGCTATAATCTCATAATCTTTTAATGACTTTATGAAAAAATATACCAGGCTGTTCGCAGCCTTGATAAGCTCATTATTTTTATTATCAGTAACTGCACAGGATATAAAACCTGTGCAGTTTACTTTTAGCGGGCAGCGGGATGCAGCAGGCAATGCTTTTTTGGAAATTAAAGCGATAGCAAAAGACAGTGTTCGAATAATGTCGGTTACAAAGGCAACCAGCGACGATGTTTTTATTACGGCAATTGGTTTTGATACCAGCGTTCAAAAGTTGTTAAAAGACACTGTAACCGAAACTGGAAAATTACAGCGCATAGCAGAAGCTGCTTCGGGCGGAGAAACGGTGCGGTATTTTAATGATAGCGTTACCTGGAGACAGGCATTGTTGGTGGACAAAAACGACAGTGCGGTCATAAAAGGTTCGGTTACCTGGCTTGCTCAAAAAGGTGATACTTTTCTTAATGGTGAAGAAACTTTTTCTGTGTGGATAAACGCGGCAGGAGCCGTATCGCCAACGCCCATTACCGCTGAAGACGAATCGGTATGGAATATCTTTTTCATTTGCCTGGGATTTGGATTATTGGCGGTAATTACGCCGTGTGTTTTTCCTTTAGTGCCTGTCACGGTAAGCTTTTTTCTCAAACGTAGCAAATCAAGGCAACAAGGCGTTCGCAACGCTGTGTGGTATTCACTATCCATTATACTGATTTATACAATTCCCACATTATTAATTACTTTGATTTTTGGTGATAAAGCTTTGTACACTTTATCAACGCATCCGGTTACCAATCTTTTATTCTTTGCCATATTTATCATTTTTGCCATTTCATTTTTTGGTGCCTTCGAATTGACCTTGCCCAATAGCTGGGCAAATAAGGCCGATGAAAAAGCCGGGAAAGGGGGTTTTTCCGGCATTTTCTTTATGGCACTTACGCTGGTGATCGTCAGCTTTTCTTGTACCGGCCCCATTGTAGGTACACTCTTAGGCCAAACATCCTCCCAGGGGGTAAGTCTTGCACCCGTGCTGGGTATGCTGGGCTTTGGTGTTGGACTTGCGTTACCATTTTCGCTGTTTGCTTTCTTCCCCAGCATGTTACAGACTTTACCAAAAAGCGGCGGCTGGTTAAACACCGTTAAAGTTACTTTTGGGTTTATAGAGCTGGCGCTTGCCATGAAGTTCCTAAGTAATGTGGACCTTGCCTACCATTGGCGCTTACTGGATCGTGAGATTTTCCTGGTGATATGGATCGTTAATTTTTTATTATTGGGATTTTATCTTTTAGGCAAATTAAAGTTCAGTCACGACAGCGACTTGCCATATATAAGTGTGCCGCGTTTATTTTTCGCGATGTCAGCTTTTTGTTTTTCATTATACCTGGTGCCGGGTTTATGGGGCGCTCCCTTAAAAGGAATTGGCGGATGGCTGCCGCATACCAGTACACAGGATTTTAACCTGCAGGACATAAAATACCAGCTACAGGATATTGAGCAAAACAGTGGCGGAAGCTCTGGTTCCGGCAATAAAACGAGTGCGGCCAAACCACCAGCCAAATACACCGATAAACTGGAGGTGCCTTTTGGATTGAAGGCCTATTTTGACCTGGATGAAGGAATGGCTGCAGCAAAAGCATTGAACAAACCGGTGATGCTCGATTTTACCGGCCATAGCTGTGCAAACTGCCGAAAATTTGAGGCGGAAGTATGGAGCGAGCCCGAAGTGTTGAGGAGGATGAAAGAGGATTTTGTGCTCATCAGTTTATACGTTGATGAACCAACTGATCTAACGCCTTCAGAGCAATACACGAATGCCAAGGGCGAGAAAATAACCACGCTAGGCCAAAAGAACTTAGATTATGAAGTAACCAAGTTTGGTTTTAACGCGCAGCCTTTATACATGTTTTTAGATACCCAGGGCAACCAGTTAAGCGATGTAAAATATGGCTATGACAGCAACAAGGAAAAGTTTATAAAACACCTTGAAACAGTAAAAGCGGCATTTGAAAACAGGGGAAAGTAAAAGTCTTTGGGTGAGAAGTACTTTGGATGGCTACAAAAAGCCACGGGTGCAACCCGCGGAAACAAAACCCCGCTACTGCTCTACCCCGATAAGGGTTTGCCTGGTATCACAATTGTTTATTGAATTCTGCATATTACACCCTTTAAGGCCCGACGAAGCCTTATTCGTTAATGGCTGGCATTTTCTTAGCTACGGTTTGTCAGGCTCGTATGAATAATATGTTATCCATTCTAAAAGTTCTTTTATGAGTAAGTGAACCCTTGTACCTGGATTAGCATCAATAGGCTTTCGGCCTTGTTGTTTCGCTAATAATACTTCGGCTCTATTAATTGCTTTAGCTTGATTTCCTATTTCATTGATGATTTGTAGTATGTCTGCATTACCATGCTCATATACAAATTTCGGG